>CAXNFL010000029.1:0-12993 GCA_964201555.1 Kiritimatiellia bacterium | reverse complement strand
GGCGCCCCCGGCCACGGTCATGCTGTTCGAGATCGAGCCCGCGATGCCGATCGCCGAGGCCGTGCCGCCGCTGAAGATGACACGGCCGCCGTTGGTAACCGTGAGACTATTGCGCAAAGCGGTGGAAGCCCCTCCTACAATGAAGTTAGCGCCATTGGTGAGATTGGCATGGTCCACCAGGAGGTAATTGTCCCTTCCGGCCACACTGCCGATATTCAGAACGCCCGAGGACGCCAACCGTCCGCCATTCACGATCGAAATGCCATTCGCACTGTCGTTGGGCTGTGCCCCGATGGAAATCGTGTTGATATTGGTCAGCAGAGCGCTGTCCTCCACGCCCGCGCCGTCCACGACAATGGCGTTGTTTGTGGCGCCCCATCCGGCCGTGCCGGACCCGATCGTAACCGCGCCCGCGCCGAGGTTCAGCGTCGATACCACCCCCACGCCACCGGAAACCGAAACCCTGTTGCCCGTCGCGCCCAGGTAGGCGGGATACAATCCTCCGCAAATCAGGCTGCCGCCCTTCACCACGGCCACGCGCTGGGCATTTCCGTTGCCCACATTGACCACGTCCTTGCTGATGAACTGAGCGCTTCCGGAAAAACCGGCGCCATCGACCCGCAGGCTGTTTTGCATATTGCCGACGCTGCCGATGATCATCCGGCTTTGCACTGCCGTTTGTTCCCAAATGGACGTGACTCCGTTGCCGCCGACAATGATCACGGAGTTACTCGATGCAATCGCTCCGCTCCCGAGAGAATGAGGCGAATTGTAGTTCGTCAGCGTCAACCGGCCGCCATTCGTCACCATCAGGGTATATCCGTTGCCGTCAACGGTAACGATATTTCCGGTAATCGAGCCGTCGACTATCACGCGGGAAAAATCACCGACGCCGGAAAAGGAGGCGGAGTTCCCGTTGGTCCAGGTTGACCGCGGCGCTGTAGCCGAAACGCCCCAGTTAAGATCAGCCGCATTCGTGGTCCACGCGCCGTCGCCATGTTGATAGCCTGCCAGGATATTGAGATCCCAATACTGGGTGGCGGCCTGCGCAGACATAAGAGATAAACCGAAAACAAAAGCCAAAACAATTTTCATCATCTTCATCAACCCCTCCTACGTAATTTCGGAAAGTTTTTATATAACTAGTATAAAATTACGTTAAGGGCAAGCGTAAACAGTTTGAAAAACGAATAGCCCGGCCTATCTGTTATGAACCGTAACGCCCGGCCAATCGTCGGTGCGGAACGGCGAAGCCCAAAGCCCTGCGCCGTTGATCAAATTGCAGTCAGGATTCTGCGCCCAGGCATAGCGGACGGCAACCGGGCTGGCCACGTGGGGCGAATCCACCACGATCTCATCGCCTTGGATTTCCGCCTGCGCCCAGACAAAGCCTCGGTTGCCCCTGGAGAAATCGGAGGCCCCACCCGAGACGGCGAACCCCACGGGCGGGCGCCCATCCGCCGTCGCAAGCCCCCCCTCGGCATGATCAAAACTAATTCGGATCCGATGCCCTTCAACCGAGTGGCCGCGATAGAGCGGCCCCGAAAACGGAACCGAATCGCCGAGACTGACGGCCCTCACCGCGAGGGCAAGCCGTTCGCCCAACGGTGCTTTTCGAACGGGATGAATATTCTTTTCCTCACCGATATCAATGCACACCGCCATGGCGGCTTCCGGTTCGGCCAGAGCCATGAGCTGGGCCTCCCGCAGTTCGGCCCAGGAATGTTCGCCCGGCTCCGCGCGGCGGGGACCGAAATTGGCTTCCTGTCCATAGATGAACGGAATATCGCCCAAGCCCCAGGCCTCGCGCCAGGCACGGATCAAAAGCCTGAAAAGGGAACGATACTGGAAGGCCCGATCGGGCGAGGCGGCGCCCTGATACCACCAGATGCCCCGGATGGGCGTGGCGGTCAGGGGGGCGATCATGCCATTGAAAAGACCGGCCGGCGTCCAGGGATGCCCGGGGCCGATCAATTTGGGGAAAGCGCCCGGAATGGGACGCCCATCCCTCTCCGCCAGGTCGGTCTCCCGATCCCACCGCGCAAACGCCTGGGCGTATATACACTGGGGATCGGGATAGTCCGCCAGGGATTGCCGCCACCGCTCCAGGTACGGCGCGAAAATCGGGTCGCGATCCAGCACAGCGCGGGGCATCCAGGCTTCGCCGGGAGTGGCGCCGACAGCGGCAAAAATCAGTCCCACCGGAATTTCAGGATGCGCGTGCCGAAGCGCCCGGCCGCAATAATAGGCCAGCGCGGAAAAAGGGGCGGCCGTGTCAGGGTCGCTTTGCTTCCAGACCGCCCCGCCGATATCGTCAACAGGGGCGGGCTCAACGCGCTTGGGAATCGTCAGGAAACGAAGGCCCGGATCGGTCGCGCGTGCGGCGTCGGCGAGTCCATTTTCGGCCTCCCGAAGCGCCATTTCCATATTCGACTGGCCCGCGCACACCCACACATCGCCAACCAGGATGTTTTGAAAGTCCCTGACGCTTTCCGGAGTGACGAGAGTGAGCGTCTCGGGCCCCCCGGCGGAAAAAGGGCCGAGCGCGAGCCGCCAGGAACCATTCGCATCGGCAACCGTGCGACTTTTCTGGCCCCGAAAATGAATTTCAATAATGGCGCCGGGGCGGCTTGACCCCCGAAAGGGCAAGCGCACCTCGCGCTGCAGGACAGCATGATCGCCAATCAGCGCGGCTTGCCGTCGGTCCATACCGAGGTCCCCCGCGTTTCCGCCCATTTGGCCATCACTTCCGTATCGCCACACCAGGTGCGGCAGCGTCCCCACACGTTCGGTTCCGGCTTAGACACGCATTCAAGGCGGATCACCGGACACAAGGCGGTCGGACGTTCCACCGGCAGCCCGGAAAGAACCAGCTCCTTTTCATCCTGCTTCATGCCAAGGACCTGTCCCGTCGTCAGCAAGGTGGCGCATTTGACCTTGGTCTTGAGGCCCGCCAGCCGCAGGGTGGTGCGGTTGTCCCAGTAGCGGACAATCAGGTAGAGGTTGTTTCCCTTGACCGTCTGCAAACCGCGGGTGACAAACTCCGTCACGTCGCCGCGCTCGCAACCGTCGATCGCTTCCCCATGCACCTTCAGCCAGTTTCCGATGGCGGTGAGGCGTTCGATGAATTCCGGCGGGAGCTGTCCATCCGGCTGCGGGCCGACATTAAGCAGAAGCCTTCCGCCCAACCCCGCGCATTTGATCAGGGTGGTCAGCAGGTCCTCTTCCGAGCGCCACCGCTCGCCAGGCGTGTAGCCCCAGAGGCGCGAGACGGCGTTCTGACAGGATTCCCACAGGTAGTCGGGGTCAGCATAAATGCCCTGTTCGGGGGTGCCGAAATCACCGATAAAGTCCCCTTTATAGCGTGCCTTCCAGTCCTGGCCCTGCCAGTAATACGAGAATTGCGGCCACTCCAGGCGGTCGTTGATCAGGATCTCCGGCTGAAGGGAGCGAATCATGGCCGCCAGGCCCTTGCTGTCCAGTTCCCCCGCCGTGCGGGGCCAGAGGCCGTCAAACCAGATGACGTCAATTTTTCCGTACTGCGTCATCAGTTCGCGAACCTGATCAAAGATATACTTTTTGACCACCTGCCAGCCTTCCGGATCCTTCTCCGGCCCGCGCAGCCAGGCGGGCAGTCGGAAGTCGATCAGCGAATAATACAGTCCGACTTTCAGCCCGGCGGCTCGGAAGGCGTCCACATACTCGCGCACAAAGTCCCGCTTCGGGGCCTGCCGCATGGTGGAATAGTCGGTCGTTTTCGTGTCCCAGAGACAAAACCCGTCATGGTGACGCGTCGTCAGGACGGCGTACTTCATGCCGGCCTGCTTGGCGGCGGAGGCCCACACGGAGGGGGCGTAGTGCTCCGGATTCCACTTGCAGGCGACCTGGGCGAACTCGTTCTGGTCGGTCCACTCGCGGTTCAGCACCTGCTCGCCCTGTCCGTAGACGGAATACGGTCCCCAGTGAATAAAAAGCCCGAAGCGGGCCTCGTCGAACCACTGCCAGTGAAGAGGAACCTGTTTCATTTGATCTCCATCTTAGAAGCCGATTACCTGTTTTCTGATTTACAAGAAGGGAGGCCAGTCCCTTGGCCGCCGCCACAGTGTAACGCAAACACGTTATATCTAACCTCTAATCATTATCAGAAAGCGGAATGCTGTCAAACGGAATCCCAAGATCCGGTTTTCATATTCGACACCTTTGTGTTCATTGCGTTCTCTCGCGGCGATTCCCTTGATTATATCTGGAACTCAGGAGGACCGGAATATTAAATCGTTTCCTGTTTTCCTGGTATCCAAATCAAACCGCTTCTCCGAACTTTCTCTCCCCTCTTCAGCAAAGGGTCTGCGAGTGAATCCCATTAATCCTGTCTAAAAAATCTTAAGCCCTGTCGCTAACGGCCGGGAACGGCCGTCTCCATTTCAAGCAGGGGCAATCCGCGTGATCCGCGCAATCCGTATTCACACGCGGCCGGCGCGGAGGCCGGCCCTCCACAAATAGACGATGAGCCCGTTTCCCGTGCGCGGAACTTGCCGGGCACCGTGAACCGGACGTCTTCGGCAGGTTCTCTGGTGCTCCGGCGCCCGGGCCACCTTAAGCGCATACTTCAGCAGTTGAATCCCTGAAATCCTGTCAAAAACGCCTAAGCCCTGTCTCTATTCCGCCGCTCCGCTATCACCTTCTCCACCCATTCCCCTGTTCCCAATTCGCGATCAACGGTCAGCGTGCCGGCCATGGCTATTTCCAGGGTCTTCAACAGCAGCTTGCCGCCGAGAACCTCGAACTTCACGGACGCGCCGCCCGGGATGTCCGCAACCGCCAGCGTGCCCCACGCGAAGCCCGTGGACCAGAAATGAGCTCCGCGCGCAGCACCCCATTTCATCCGCCCGGAGGAGGCGTCGTACCGGAATCCGGTCAGGGCGGGAATGGCGGTCCAGCTCATCATGGCGCGCGCATAGTGATGGCCGCACTCGGCCTCGTTGAACGGATTGCGCTTCCGCCCGTCATACCTCTCCCGCACGGCCGCGATGCACGCCAGCCCCTCCGCCGTCATGCCTTCCAGCAGCATGCCGCAGGCCGCGGTGTACTCAAACCCCGTCATGACCTCGTCGGCATAAGGGAACGGAATGGCGGGCTTGCCCCCGCGCGGATAAGACGCCATGAGCAGGGCGGACTCGTCGCCCAGCACATAGCTCCGCATCGGATTGAAATGATCGTGGAACCCGCGCTTGAAGTTGTATTTGAAAATGGCGGCGTAGGTCCGGGTGTTGTTCTCGGGCGGAATCAGATAATTCAAACCGGCCAGATGGGCAAACACCTGCCCCACCAGCTGATCCACCAGGCAGCCGGGCCCGAGCTGGTACGAAGGCTCAGCCAGATTGGCGCCCCCCATGCCCACGCGCAACCCCGCAGCGATGTCGGCGGCATTGGGAATCGGCCTGACCTGGTGCTCGAAATACTCGCCATTGAACAGATAGCGCATCAGCCACGGCCGCCCCCGCTCGTACAGGCGGCGGCACGTGTCGCCGAACGCGGCGTCGCCCATCCGCTCCGCCATCTCGGCGCAGGCCAGCAGCGCGCCCAGGTACCAGATCCCCATCTGGGGATTCGGGCCAAAATACTCGACGTCCATGGTGTTGTGCTGGCAGCCCTCCATCACGCCGTCGCGATCGGCATCCCACCCGCCCGGGATCCAGGCAAAGGCCATGGCCCGCTTCGCCGCCGGCCAGAGCCGCGCCAGCCAGGCGTCGTCGCCCCCCAGCCGCCAATCCAGGAACAGCCGCATCAGGGCGCCCATCTGCCCGTCGGCCGCCGCCTTGTCGAACGCCTGCGCCTGCGTCGAAAGCGGCAGCCGGGTGCGGAAGCTCATCAGCCCGCGCGCGTCCGTGCTGTACAAAAAGGACACTTCGCGCATGGAGCGGGAGAGCGTGCCGAACAGGTACGGCAGCGCCGTCTCATAATTCCACACGTGCGTGCACGAGCCGTCGCAGCAGCCCTTCGCGTCGCCACAGCCCTCCCACCCGAAGAAATGACCGTCCTCGGTGCGGAAGCTGGTGGGGCTGCGAAGCGTGGAGAGATTGAACAGCGCCGCCTCCTTGACCGCCTCAGGCAGGGGGCTGTCGCAGAGCGCGCGGACAAAGCGAACCGTGTCCCGCTCCAGCGCGGGCAACTCGGGCGCCATCCGGGCCAGGGCGTCCCACGCATCGGCGAACCGGGTCGTATAGTAATTGCCCACCCGCACGGCTTCATACCAATCCAGCCGGTTCGGGTAATGCCACCCGATCAGGAAGGTGAAGGCCGCCTCGCCCCCCGCCGGAATCGTGCGCGTGACCGTCAGCGACCCCGCCGGACAGCCGGGATTCTCCGGCGGCTCCGTCAGCCGCCCGTCCGTTTTGAGATCGTTCCAGAAATCGAGCCACACATCGCCCCACCCCAGGCTGGGCCAGCGGGTACGGACCGAACACTCTCCTGGCTGAGCCAGCGCCGCGAACGCCAGCGTGCCCCAGTGAACCGCCTCGCGGTCGCCGCCCTCGGTCCGCCACTGGATTCCCTGCAGGCCCGCCGCTTCCAGGGGCGATTGCCTCGAGGGGCCGCTCCCCTTGCCCAGCAGGTTGACCAGCGTGCCGCAAATCGTGGTCTCGAGCGGGGCGGAGCCGGTGTTGTGTATCACCACGCGCAGCACCGCGGCCGGAAAGCCGCTGCGATCCGGCTCGCAGGGAATGAGGGGATTGAAGGCTTCCAGCCGGGCGGTGAAGGGAAGATCCGGCTGCTCCAAGGCAACCTGGGCCAGCGGATAGGCCGCGGCAAAGGACGCGCCGCGGAAACGGGGCAGTCCGTGAAGCGGGACCGCACACCCCGAGGAGCCTTCGTAGGACTCGGGTGGAATGGGCCCCTCCAGCACGCGAATCATGGGCTCGCCGCCGGGCGTCGCGGCGCGGACGGCAAAAAACGGCGCCACGCGCGCGGAGCCAGACCCCCAAACGGGGACATACGACTTGGCGGGCTCGTTGCGGATTTCCCAGTCGCGCCACTGGCCGCGGCCGCCGAATGAAACGGTGCCGGTTCCGATTCCGCCCACGGGCATGGCGATTTTATCGAGAAAGCCCGCTCCATAGGTCCGGAGCACGGGCCACCCGGGATTCCAGCGCTCCGGATCTGTCATTAGCGCTCCGTGTAGCCCATTTTTTTCCACTCGGTGCGGGCATGCCCCACGGCGGACGCGGAAGGCTTGATGTAGCCGTTCACGCTGGGGGGCGGCTGGCCGGGCCCGGCGTCCTCGGGGAACGGCGACCACTGGTCCTTCAGGAAGGGCTTGCGCGCCGCCTTCTTGCGGAAGTCCGGAATGGCGAACGCGGCGCCGTCATCCAGGCAGCTGCGCCAGCCCAGGATGCTGACCGCCGCCAGGGCGGTCGCGCGGTACACGTCCAGATAAGGCGTGCGCCCGCTGCGGATCGCCTCGGCGAAGTAGTGGCAGGTCCAGTAATCGCCGCCGCCGTGGCCGGCGCGGTCCGCCTGCTCGGCGTTGCCCGGCCACTCGGGCAGGTACGTCGCCTCCGCCCGCTCGTCCGGCTTGCGCATCCACGGCTCGTGATGAATGCGGACATGCGCCCAGTGATTGGGCTCGGCCGTGGCGATGAGGCCGCGATCGCCGTGGATCTCATAGCGCACCCGGTGGATCGAATTCATCCCCAGCCCCCAGATGCGGAAAACCGAGCCGTTGTCCATGCGGCAAAGAATGACGTTGCCGCAGTCCCCCACTTTGACCGAGTTCGGCGACTGGGTGCGCGGCTCGGGAATCGACAGCGCGTTCAGCATGACCGGGCGGGTGTCGGTGATCACCATGAGCGGCGCCAGGGCGTGGGTCACGTAATACGTCGGCGGGAGCCAGTTGCGCCAGTGCTTCAAGCCGGGCGAAATGCTGAGGCGCCAGTTCTCCTCGCCGGGATGGTTGTATTCGCCCTCGGCATAGCGGACGTCGCCGACTTCGCCGGCGCGGTAGAGGCGCGCGAGCTCCATGTTGGCTTTGCTGTAGGGATAATTTTCCGCCAGCATGTAGATGCGGCCGGACCGCTCGACGGCCTCGACCAGCTCCACGCACTGGCCCATCGTGCGGGCGGCGATGCACTCGCTCAGCACGTGCTTGCCGGCGTCCAGCGCCTTGACCGCGAAGGGCGCGTGATCGTGACAGTAGTTGGCCAGCACCACGGCGTCGAAATCATGCTCCAGGAACTTGTCGTAATCGGTGTAGGTGGCGATGCCGAACTTCTTGCCCACCGTGCGGAGCCGCTCTTTCCAGGTGTCGCAGATGGCAACCAGCTCCATGCCGGTATGCTTCGCCACGTTCATGAAGCTCTGCCCGCGCCCGACCCCGATCACACCCACCCGAATTTTCTTATCGCGCTTTACCATGACGGATCCTCCGCTGAGGTTGTTTCCCTCTAACAATGAAACCATAGCAGGCTGGCAGGCGCGTTTACAGCTTCTATTTTCCCTGTTTAGATCGCGCCGTGCTACCAGTCCGGGCCCTGCAAATGCAGGTCGCCCGGCGGGAACGACAAAGCCGCAAGCTCGCGGACCATGACGATGTTCTTGCCGGGAATGGGAACGTTTACCCGCCCCTCGAAATCCATGCGCGCGTCCACGTCGATCCGGCGCCAGCCGAGGGCGGCGTAGAACTTCTCTAATTGAGGGACACAGAACAGGAGGCCGAAGGGAATGTCGCGCCGGCGGGCCTCGTCCATGGCCGCGTGCATCAGCGCATCGCCGACGCCCTGGCCGCGCCAGTCCGGCGCCACCGCCATGTTCTGGATGCCGGCCACGAGAGCGGGCTGGACGCCGGCCCGGATGCGCCGCACCACGACGGCCATGTGGCCCTTGAGGCGTCCGTCGTCCGAGCGGTCCACCACCGAATAGGCCGGCGCGGAGCCGTGCCAGTGGCGGGATTGGGAAAAAATGGAGACATCCGGGGGAAAACACCGGCAGAGCAGATCGCGGATCGCCGCATCCAGTTCAGGGGGCAGTTCGAGCTCGGAAATCGTCTCCAGCATGCCCGCCCCCCCTCCCCTAGCGGCCGAAAGAGCGCTTGCCGAAACCGCCGGGCTTGCGCTGGAAGCGGTTATAGGAAGGCTTCGCCGGACGCGGCGTGCCATCCAGGCGGGGCTCGACGGGCTTCGCGCGCACGCGCGGCGTTTCGCCCTGGTGGCCAATCCCGTGGTAGTTGAAATCGGGCAGCGTGCGGCGCACCAGCCGGGTCTGGAGACGGTTCTCGATGGCGCGCACCAGCCCCTCGTCCTCGCGGGTGACCAGCGTGAAGGCGTCGCCCGTCTTGGCGGCGCGCCCCGTGCGTCCGATGCGATGGATGTAATCATCCACCGTGGCCGGCACGTCGAAGTTGATGACATGCGAAATGGAGGAGACGTCGATCCCGCGCGAGGCGATGTCGGTGGCCACCATGATCTGGTAGGTGCCCTTGCGGAAGCCTTCCATGGCCTCCTTGCGCCGATTCTGCGACAGGTTGCCCTGCAGCGACGTGGCGAGATGGCCGGCCGCGGCGAGGGTCTTGGAAAGCTTCTCGGCCCGGTGCTTGGTGCGGGTGAAGATCAGGAGCGACTCCCGGTCGGTCTGGGTCAGCAGCTTGAGCAGGAGATCGGTTTTCAGCGCCTGCGACACGGGATAGAGCGCATGCGACACGGTGGCGGGCGGAAGCGCATGCTCCACCTGGACGGTCAGCGGGTTGTGCAGGGTTTCGTTGGCCAGCCGGCGGATGTCCGGAGGCATGGTGGCCGAGAAGAGCAGCGTCTGGCGCGAGGCCGGCAGCTTGGCCAGGATCCGGCGGATATCGGGCAGGAAGCCCATGTCGAACATCCGGTCGGCCTCGTCGAGAACGATCGTTTCCACGTTTTCAAGCCGGCAGGTACCCCGGTTGATATGGTCCAGCAGGCGGCCCGGACAGGCCACGACCACTTCGATGCCGGCGCGCAGATTGGTAAACTGGGGGCCCATGCTGGCGCCGCCGTAGAGCGCGACAAAGCGGAGGCCGGTGCCCTTGCCCAGCTTCGTGAACACCTCGAGAATCTGCTCGGCCAGCTCGCGGGTCGGCGCCACGACCAAGGCGCGGATGCGCCGGCGGGGGCCCGTCAGCAGGCGCTGGAGCACGGGCAGCGCATAGGCCGCCGTTTTGCCGGTTCCGGTCTGGGCCAGGCCCATGACGTCACGGCTCGCCAGGATGGGACCGATGGCATCGCGCTGAATGGGAGTCGGGACGGAATAACCCATCTGGGCCAGGTTGGCCACGATGGCGGGATGAAATGAAAAGAGCGAAAAAGACATGAAAAAACACTTTCTTTACTATGTACGACGGCCAAAACCGTCTTGGTCAGTTGAGAACTTACCGCTTTTCCATCCCAATTACCAGTCTTTTCCTCACACCCTGCTCCTCGCCTAAGGAACCCTTCTCGTGATTGCCTGGCGGGTTGCGTCGTTTCGGGCGTTCCCCGGCGGGTGCTTTTGCGCGCTAAGGGCTTCAGGCTGGATGGGCCGGGCCCACAAGGCCACGTCCCATCGCCTTCAGCCCTTATCATCGCAAAATCACCTCGTCGTGGTCCGCCTGATCGAAACGCCGCAACGGCTAACCATCGCGCGCCCGGACCTCTCCGAGTATCCTTGGGCGGCGCGCGACTTCGGTTCCCACATGAAGCCCGTCAAAATAGACCCGCGGGCATTTCAGGAAGCCCTCTCGCGCGCCGCCCGAGCGTGCGCGACAGCGCCGCGGGCGCGCGAGGGCTAATCGGGTTCAGCGTTCCGTCAGCCGGAATATGGCGAGTCGATTTTTCCGATGATGAGGGGCGACGGCGAGGCGACGTGGACTAATGGTCCCGGCGCTGATGCCGGAGCCCCTCAGCGCGGAAAAGCGACCGCCAGATTCCGGCCGGAACGCCGAACCCCCGCTGGTAAACCCGCCGCCAACAGGCGAGGCCGGGAAAGCGGTCAGGTAACGGCCCGGGGAATGGGCGTCATCGTCAGCACCAGACGGGGCTCTGTTCCGCGCCGCTCCTGGCTGAGCGCGGAGGTCACCATGACCTCGCACGTGCCGCCCTTGGCGGTATTCAGCTTGAGGACGCCCAGCCAGGAGCCCTGGGTGGAGGGCGCATGCAGCATCGCGAAAACAGTCTCATAGGAATTGCAGAAATCGGCAATCAGCCGCTTGAGCACGGCTTCCTCGTCGTCGACGTTCAGGATCTTGAGGAACGCGGGATTCACGAACTCGATGGCGCCGTCCTGGTTGCAGACCACGATGCCCGCCCCGGCGCTCCGGATCGCCTCATGGCTCATCTCCCGCTGCTCCCGCACCTTCTCGCGCCGTTCGACGTTGTGGATGCTGAAGATGAAATCGCCGTCGTTCAGCAGGTGGATGCGGCTGATCGCGATTTCCGCCGGAAAGAGCGTGCCATCCTTGCGCTTGCAGTTTCCGTTCACCACGGTGAAGCGCCCGGCCTCCGCGTTGGCGCGCAATTTATAAAGCAGCCGGGCATTGATGCCGACAACC
Organism: Kiritimatiellia bacterium; assembly: GCA_964201555.1. Lineage (GTDB taxonomy): Bacteria > Verrucomicrobiota > Kiritimatiellia > CAIKKV01 > CAIKKV01 > CAIKKV01. The sequence continues at coordinate 1,448 of CAXNFL010000029.1, read as the reverse complement.
AGCTCTTCGCACTGCAACCCCCACAGATCCCGGGAGGTGTACCCCAGGTATTGCTCGGCCCGCTGGTTGCTTCCGATCACGGCGCCCTTGGCATCGAAAATCAGGACCCCGTCATAGAGACCGGCCAGGAGGTTTTTATACAGGGAGATATCGGCGTTGCGGGCGGAAACGGCGGTCTCCGCCGGCTTAACCGCGGCAGGCGCCACGGCTGAGGGAACCAGGGGCTTCCCCGGAGCCACCGCCGGAGCGACCGGCGCCGGGGCTGGAGCCGGAGCGGGATTCACCTTGAACGAAGCGGGCGCGGCAGGCGCCACGGAAATCGGCGCGGCAGCAGGCGGCGAAGTGACGGGGCCACCGGGGGCCTCGGGCTTCTTCGTCAGGGAATTAAAGAATTTCTCAAGCACCGCGCAATTCCTTCTGTAAACCGAGCGAGAATGATACGCCTATCAATCCCCTTATTGCAAGTCGGACAGATCGATGCGGATCGTCATGGACGACACATCCGGCTTTTTCGCGCTCGGCGCGGCGGCCGACGGCTTTGCCGGCGCAGGCTTGGGCGCGTTCGCCAGCGGCACCGTCAGCCCCGTGCCGCAGGTGGGACAATCCACCGGCATACCGACCATGTCCACCGGCGCCTCGATCTCCTGGCCGCAAGCCCGGCAGATGAAGGAGACAAAGTCGGTGGGCGACTCCTTCGCAACCGTTTTTCCCGACAACACCTGCTTGTCCGGCTTGGCCTCCAACTGCCGCTGCGGAATGGTCAACGCCGCCTTGCAGAACGGGCAATCCCCCTTCTTTCCGGCCGTCTTCGGCGGCGCGGCAATCATGCTCCCGCACTCGGGGCAGGGAAAGACGATCTGCCCCTCCTCCGCATCCGGAAGCACCGTCCCCGCCGCCGCAGGCGCGGCTGCGGCAGGAGCGGAAACCGGAGCGGCGGGCGCGGCGGAAACGGCCGGCGCAGCCGCTTCGATCGGCGTCAAATCGTCGACGATCTGAACCGTCACACCCTTATTGGGCGCGATGGCGGTTTTCGCCTTCTTCAAAGGAATAATTTTAACGGCCAGCCGATCGCCTATCAACAAAAGCTTCCCGGTGATCGGGTTGCGATGACGCGACGCTTTCCGCTTTACCACCTTGATCTTGCAGATCCCCGGGACAACAAACCCATGCTCCGCCTCACGATAGGCAACTTTGGTCAGCTGTTCCAGCACCCGCCCTACCGCAGCCTTGCTCAGCCCGGTTGAACCCGCAATTTCCGTCATCAAACTGCTCTTCGTAAACGATTTTGATGTGTTCATATAGGGCCTATTCTCATTTTTTAAAAAGCACTTCTTTATCTTATCTGAACAATGGCGTTTCGTCCAACTTGAAATTTTCAGAACGCAAAAATATCCTTATAACCCCGAACGTTAAAGTTTTCCGGCGCGCAAGGGACTGCGCGCCCTACC
>CAXNFL010000028.1:0-13024 GCA_964201555.1 Kiritimatiellia bacterium | reverse complement strand
CCCGGACGCCCGGCCACGCCGCCAGCCGGCGCACCGCGCCGCGGAGGTGGTCGACCCGGTCGCCCTGATTCGAGCCCAGACTTAAGCCTGCTTCCATGGCCCCCTCTACTTGAGGCCCAGCACGTCCTGCATGTCGTAGATTCCGGCCGGCCGGCCCGCCACCCACCGCGCCGCCAGCAGGGCGCCGCGCGCAAAGCCATCCCGGCTCGACGCCTTGTGCGTCAGCTCAACCCGGTCGCCGTCGGCCGCAAAAATAACGGTGTGATCGCCCACCACGTCGCCGCCGCGCAGCGCGTGCATTCCGATCTCGCCCCGGGGCCGCTCGCCCACCATCCCGTGGCGGCCGTGGACCATGACGGAATCGAGATCCTGGTCGCGTCCGGCGGCGGCCGCCTTGGCCAGGCCCAGCGCGGTTCCGCTGGGGGAATCCTTCTTGAAATGGTGGTGCATTTCGACCACTTCGATGTCGTAGTCGAGCCCCAGCGTCGCCGAGGCCTTCCGGACCAGGGAAAAGAGAAGATTGACGCCGAGGCTGTAGTTGGGCGCCCAGACGATGGGGATCCGCTTCGCCGCCTGCCGCACCCGCTCGGATTCGGCCGCGTCCAGCCCGGTGGTCCCGATGACGATCGGCTTGCCCAGCGCGGCGCACAGCTCGGCGTTCTCCGGCACGGCGGCGTGAAAGGTGAAGTCGATCGCCACCGCCGCCGCGGCAATGGCCGCGCGAGGATCGTCGCCGATCCGCACGCCCGTCTCGCCGGCCCCGCCCGGCAGGCCGGCATCGCGGCCCACCCACGGCGTGCCCGCCTTCTCCACGGCGGAAGCCAGCCCGACCCCCTCGATCACGAGGCTGTTGCGCACCAACGCCTGGCCCATGCGGCCGGCGGCTCCGAGAATTGCCACCTTGATCATGCCCTCTCCTCGCTCTAGGCTTTCACCAGGCCAAGCGCCACCAGCGTCGCCCGCAACCTGGCCCGCGGCGCGGGCGCCATTTCGCAAAGCGGCAGGCGGTACGTTTCCTCAATCAGCCCGGCCATCGCCATGGCGGCCTTGACCGGAATGGGATTGGTGTCCAGGAACAGGTCGGTGAACAGGGCGAACAGCTGCTCGTGCAGCGCGCGGGCGCGCAGCCACTCGTTCTGCCGGGCGGCGCGAACCAGCTCGACCACCAGCGCCGGCGCGATGTTCGAGGCCACGCTGATCACGCCCTCGGCGCCGCACACCATCATGGGGAGCGTGAGGCCGTCGTCGCCCGACACGATCGTGATCGTGCAGGCCGCGCGGATCCGGCTCACGCGTTCCACGCTGCCGCCCGCCTCCTTGACCGCCACGATATGCGGATGCTTCGAGAGCTCGGCCACCGTGGCCACGTCGATTTCACGCGCGCTGCGGCCGGGCACGTTGTAGAGCACGACCGGAAGGCCCAGGTCGGCCACGGCTGAAAAATGGCGGATCAGCCCGGCCTGGCTCGGCTTGTTGTAATAGGGGGTCACCTGGAGCGTGCCGTCGGCGCCGATGTCCTTGGCGAAACGGGTCAGCTCCACCGCTTCCGCGGTGGCGTTGGCGCCCGTTCCGGCGATCACCTTGATCCGCCCGCGGGCGGTCTTGACGACCGTTTCGATGACCTTCTTGTGCTCGTCGTAATCCAGCGTCGGCGATTCGCCGGTGGTGCCCACGGGCACCAGCCCGTCCACGCCGGCCGCGATCTGCATCTCGGTCAGCTTCTGGAGCGTGCCGTAATCGACCGCTCCGGAAGCGTTGAACGGCGTCACCAGCGCGGTATAGGTTCCCTCAAACATGATCCGGTTCTCCTGACTGTTAGGCGAATGGCCGCTCGCCGCGGACAAGATCGGGCCACGTTTCCCGCTCGCGCACCAGCGCGTGCCGGGCGCCTTCGACCATCACTTCGGCCACGCGCGGGCGGCTGTTGTAAGACGAGGACATGCTGAACCCGTAGGCGCCCGCGCTCATGACCGCCAGCAGGTCGCCCGCCTGGGCGGCCGGCAGGTCGCGGTCGGCGGCCAGGAAATCGCCCGACTCGCAGACCGGCCCCACCAGGTCGCCGAACAGCTTGCCGTCGGCCTGCTTGACCGGCTGGATCTCATGGTGCGCCTGGTACAGGGCCGGGCGGATCAGGTCGTTCATGCCCGCGTCGATGACCACGAACTTCTTGAAATAGCTTTCCTTGACCGCCACCACGCGGGTGACCAGGGCGCCCCCGTTGCCGACCAGGCAGCGGCCGGGCTCGAGGACGACCTGCAGGCCCAGCTTCTGGAGCCCCGGCACCAGGGCGGCCGCGTAGGCGTCCATGGCCAGCTCATTCTGCTCGGGCTTGTACTGGATGCCGATCCCGCCGCCGATGTCCAGGTAGCGGAAGGTGGGGTACTGCGCCTTCAGCTCGGCGGCCAGGCCCGCCACCACGCCCAGCGCCTCGGCGAAGGGGGCGGCCGACAGGATCTGCGAGCCGATATGCATGTGCAGGCCCACGATCTCCAGGCTGGGCAGGCGGGCGGCGGCGGCGTAGGCCTTCCGCACGCGCTCCAGGTCCAGCCCGAACTTGTTTTCCTTCTTGCCGGTGGAAATGTAGGTGTGGGTCTTGGGATCGACGCCCGGATTGACCCGGAACGCCACGCGGCCCTTGACGCCCAGCCGCTTGGCGGCTTCGGCGATCATGACCGCCTCGGGCTCCGACTCCACCGTGAAAAAGAGGATGCCCTCGCGCAGGGCGTACTCCAGCTCGGGCATGCTTTTGCCCACGCCGGCGTAGACGACCTTGGCGGGATCGACGCCCGCCTGGCGGACCCGGTACAGCTCCCCGCCGGAGACGATGTCGAACCCCGAGCCCTGCTCGGCAAACGTGCGGAGGACCGCGCCGTTCGAGTTGGCCTTGACCGAATAGCAGATCAGGGGGCTGACCGCCTTCATGGCTTCGGCCAAGGCGCGATACTGGCCGGCAAAATGGCCGCGGCTGTAAATGTAAAGCGGAGTCCCATACCGCTCCGCCAACTCCCGGACCGCAACCCCTTCCACGTGGAGCTCGCCCGCCTGGTAACCGAATGCTTTCACAATACCTCGCCTGCTCGTTTCCCTGACCCCATGCCCATGTCCGAATCTGATTGATAACCTTAGCAAACCCTGAGCGGCAGTGTCAAAACTGATTCCATCCGCCCGAAGAACCCGGCACGAAGAGTTTGACGGCTATGCCGGCGGAGCTCATACTGTCTGAATGCCTCTGAAGAAGAGCCCATTCCCGGTGTTCCTGCTCGATATGGCGGCCGACATTGCGGCCGTGATCGTCGCCTATTATTCCGCTTTCTTCATTCGCTTCCATTCGCCGCTCAGCCCCTTGATGCTCACGATCAAGGCCCAGCTCGACCCGGCTATCATGCCCGAGGGCTCACCCGATTTCGCCGAGTTCTACCTCAACCCCGTAAACGCCCTGCGTATCATCCTGCTGCTGGCCACCACGCTGTGCCTGCTCAACGCGTTTTTCGGGCTCTACTCGGGCCGCCGCTTTCTCCAGACCGAGTTCACGGCCTTCAAGCTGCTTAAAATCGACTCCATCGCCCTGATGCTGTTCGTCGCCTACCTCTACCTCAGCCACAATCAGTTCCACCCCCGCAGCACCTTCCTGCTGATGATGCTGCTTCACTTCCCCCTTCGCCTCCTGTTCCGCAAAGCGATGATCGGGCTCATGTCCGGCCTGCGCCGCCGGTTCGGCGTCGACCGGCACCCGGTCCTGCTCGCCGGGGAGCCCGAGCCGCTCGACGCCATCGAAAACTTCCTGCGGGCGCGCCAGCCCCACGGCCTCTACCCGGCCTTCCGCATGTCGATTCCCGAGGGCGGCACGCCCGTGGAAACCGCCGCGCTCATCATCCGGGAAGCCGCCGCCTGTCAGGCCGACACCCTCTGCTGCTGTGACAGCCGCCTGCCCCTCTCCACGCTGATGGAACTGCTGGACCGGGCCGACGAGCGGAACCTGACCGTCAAGATCTGCTCGCCCCGGCTGGACCTGCTGATCAACCAGGCGAAGATTGAATGCGACACCTTCAAGGGCTACCCGCTCATCCACTTCTCGCCCACGTCCGATTTTGCCGCCATCCAGCGGTTGCGCCGGCTCACCTCGAGCCTCTTCTCCATTGCCTTCATCCTGCTGACCTGGCCGATCTTCCTGGCCGTGGCCCTGCTGGTCAAGCTGACCAGCCGCGGCCCCGCCCTGTTCATCCAGGAGCGCGTGGGCTGGGACGGGCGCCACTTCCGGATGCTGAAGTTCCGCACCATGTACACCAATGCGGCGCAACTGAAACAAGCCATGCTGGAGCAAAACGCGGTGGATGGCGGCGCGCTGTTCAAAATCCGCGGCGATCCGCGCGTGACCCTGGCCGGCCGGGTCCTGCGGAAGCTCAGCCTCGACGAATTGCCCCAGTTTTTCAACGTCCTGGTGGGGGATATGAACGTCGTGGGCCCCCGCCCGCTGCCGGCCGAGGATTTCCACCACTATTACGAGCCCTGGCACCGCAGCCGGCACAAGGGCCTTCCCGGCATCACCGGCCTGTGGCAGGTGTCGGGGCGGAGCGACCTGTCCTTCGAACAGATGTGCCTGCTCGACGTCTATTACCTGCACAACGCCAGCATCTCCCTGGACCTGTCGCTGCTCTTCCGAACCGCCGTCACGCTGCTGTTCGCCGAAGGCGCCTACTGATCTTGCCGGACCGATTCGGCCAGCGCGAGCCCCACTACCGCGCCCAGCACCCAGCCTGTGGCCGGCATCTGGAGATTGAAGTCGACCGCTTCGTGAAGAATCATGGCCGCCGCCGCCAGCCATCCCGCCACGATCAGCGCCGCAAAGCGGAGGTCGCGCGGCCGGTCCCAGGCGGCCGCCTTCCAGTCGCCCTCCTCCCGGCGCAACCCGCGCCAGAGGCTGCGGAGCACCAGGGCCAGGGCGATCAGGAACAGGGCCAGCCCCAGCGCCCCGTACTCCTCAAGCAGCTGAACCCAGTCGCTGTGCACTTCATAGGAATGCCAGCCGTTGTTGATCACGGTCGGCCAGAGGCCCTTTTCGCGATCCCCGTCGGAACTGGCGGCGAAATGGGGCCACAGGTTCTGATGCATGCCGGGGCCAATGCCCAGAACGGGCGCCGTCTCCCAGGCCCGAAGGGCGCCTTGGACCATCTGGACGCGATCCGATTTTTGAATATTGTTCCAGGGGAGATTGCTGAACCGCGTCCGGTAGCTGCTCGCCTGCCAGGCCACCAGCCCCACCGCGAGGATCGCGGCGGCCAGCGTTCCAGCCCTCACCAGCCAGCGCGCCCGCGGCTTCCACTGAATCAATCCCACCAGCGGCGCCAGCAGGATCACGGCCAGCAGCGTCACCCCGCCCGCGCGGGACTTGCTCAGGAGCACCCCGCCCACGCAGGCCGCCAGCAGGATCAGGGCGAATAGCCGGGCCCCTCTCCGGGCGCCGCGGTCCACGAGGAGCCCCAGCGCCAGGGCCGCGCCGATTTCCAGGATGCCCGCGAAGTGATTCGGGCAATAATAGGAGCCCGTCGCGCGGTCGTCGGCGATGTACTGCATGTAGCCGGGCATCCACATGACGCGCTCGCTGCCCGTCAGCGCATGGTTGACGATCCCGTAAACGCCCAGGCAAAGAATATTGGCGGCGATCAGGTAGAACAGCACGCGGCGGCCGGCGGGGCCGGTGGCAAAGGCTGCCATCGCGGCGATAAACAACGGCAACAGGAAGAGGAGGAGGCTCCGCTCGGCATCGGCGTAGACCCTCGCCATGAACATGCGCACGATCCCGTAAACGAGGAAGAGGCCGCACGCCACAAGCGTGGGGGCCACATCGCGCCGCAGCCGCTCCTCGCTGAACCCCGCGACAACGAGATCCGCCCGCATCAGGGTGAAGCCGAACAGCGCGGTTCCGAAAAACAGCAGCGAGGCCAGCGGCCAGAACCACCAGGGCTCCCAGGCCCCGAACAGCCAGGGGCCGGCCAGAAGGGCCGCGGCCATGAACGCCAACGCCAGTTTAGAGAGAACCCGCATAGCACCTCCCCGTTCGAAGCCTTCAGTCCAGCGGCTCCAGCAGCGCCGTCTCCGCGTTGACCACCACCGCCTGGCCGATCATTTCCACCGCCAGCATCACGCGGGTGGCGCCGCGGATGGTCTGAACCGTCCCTTCCAGCCCCATGAACGGGCCGGAGGTGATCTTGACCCGCCGGCCCGGCTTGAGAAGCCGCTCCACGCTCAAGGTCGGATCGACTTCCAGGGCCAACCGGACCTGCTCCAGCTCGCGCAGGAAGAGGGCCTGGTCCTCCACGTCGAGCACGCTCAGGACGGCGTGGCTGCGCATGAGGTCCGCCTTCTGCTCCGGCGTGAAGCAGGCGAACACGTAGCCCTGGAACACCGGCTTGTCCACCGTCACCCGGCGCCGCTGGTAGATCTTGGTCTCGCGGCGCAACGGCAGGTACTGCCCCAGCCCGTGCTTGTCGCAATGGCCGGCCACCTTTTTCTCACACCGCGGTTTGACGTACAAGACATGCCAGGTCATCCAGGCGTTCCTTTCCTCAAGGCCGGCATTATGCCTCTTTCAAATCCCCCTCGCAAGTTTCTTCCCAAACCGAGCTCGCAAAATGAGCTCCCTTCCCACTCCTGCCGCAGGAAGCGCTTGACCCCCCGCCACCGCTATCGCATGCTTCCTTCCATGCCCCGTTTCCTGCCAACTCTTTTGCTCCTGCTCCTGGGCGTCTCGACCGGCTGCCGGGGCATCGCGGCCCCCGGTTCCGCCGCTCCCCGTGGCCCAGCCGCCCCTCCCAAGGCCGCGGTCACGCTCGTGGAGGCGACCGTCTCGGCGCCCAATGACGCCGAGCGGCACGCCTCCAGCCGCGCCGCCGACCTTCTCGAGCGCCTCCTGACCGGGGCGGGACTGACCGTCCACCGCCTCACCGACGACGCCGTCATCCGCGGCGCCTTGCACGACAAGGTTGCCCTCCTGGCCTATAACCCGAGCCTCCCCCGGGAGGAGCGCGACCGGCTGGCGGCCTTTCTCCAAGCCGGCGGAAAGCTGATCGTCTTATATTCCGGCGACCCCGCCTTGGCCGACCTGCTCGGATTCAAGCTAGGCCCCCTGCAAATGTCAAAGATCGAAGGCCAATGGGCCTCCTTTGCCTTTGTCCGGGATTCGCCGCCCCTGCTCCCCGCCCGCGTCTACCAGAACTCGCGCCTGGTGCGGCCCGCCTTTCCGGCGGAGGACTCCGCCCGCGTCGCCGCCTGGTGGGAAAATGCGGACGGCGCGGTCCAGAAAACGCCCGCGTGGGTGCTCTCGAACAAGGGCGCCTGGATGAGCCATATCCTGCAGGATGGCGAAACCCGCTCACGCCGCCGCCTGCTGCTGGGCCTGATCGGCCATTTTGATCCCGCCGCCTTGCGGGCGGCCGCCTTCACGGCCTCGCGCCGCGGCGGCGCCGCCCTGCCCTTCGCCTCGGCGGAAGCCATGCTGAACGCCATTCGGGCCAAGGGCGGCTCCACAACCTCCCTGGAAGCGGCGCGGGACCGGCTGACCGCCCTGTACCGCGAAGGCCAATTTGCCGAAGTGATTGAGGCGGAAGACCGGCTGGCCATCCGCCTGGCCGCCGCCTGCGCCGCAACGGCCCGGCCGGTAGCCGGCGAGTTCCGCGCCGTCTGGAACAGCTCGGGCCTGGGCCTTTACACCGGCCCCGACAGCTGGCCGCGAACCTGCCGCCTGCTTTCGCGAACCGGGTTCAACGCCGTCTTCCCCTTCGCGGCCTCGGCGGGCTCCGCCCAATATCCCAGCGCCCGGCTGCCCCAGCGCGAATCCTCGCTGGCCGCCGGCGATCCCATGGAAGCCTGCTGCGCCGCCGCGCAACAGGCGGGCTTGGCCGTGCATGCCTGGAAAATCTGCTGGAACCTGGAAGGCGCTCCGCCGGAGCTGACCTCCCGCATGAAGGCGGCCGGCCGCCTGCAGATGAGCGACACCGGCCAGACGCTGAACTGGCTCTGCCCCTCCCGGTCCGACAATGTGGAGTGGGAGCTGGCCGGCATCGAGGAGCTCGCGCGGCGCTATCCGGTGCAGGGCGTCCAGCTCGATTACATCCGCTATCCCGACAAGCATAGCTGCTTCTGCCGGAGCTGCCGGGCCGGCTTCGAAAAATCCGAAGCCGTGAAGGTGAAACAGTGGCCGGCCGATGTGCTGAAAGCCCCTCTCGCGGAACGCTATTCCCGCTTCCGGGTCGCTCAGATCACCCGCTTCGTCAAACTGGCCCGCCAGCGCCTGCAGGAGGTGCGGCCCTCCGCCGTGCTCTCGGCCGCCGTTTACGGCTGGTACCCGGGCTGCATCGCCAGCCTCGGGCAGGACTGGGGCGAGTGGGTCAAAAAGGACTACGTGGCGTTTGTCTGTCCCATGAATTACACGGCGGACACGGCGGAGTTCACGCGGTGGCTGCGCGGGCAGATCCCGCTGGCCACGGGCCGGGCCCAGATCATTCCCGGAATCGGCGTAACCTCCCTCTCCTCACGCCTCAACAGCCTGCAGACGATCGACCAGATCCAGGCGGCGCGCCGGGCTGGCGCGCCGGGCTTTATCCTCTACGACCTGAACCGCTCCCTGGAGCACGACGTGCTGCCCCTGCTGACCCTGGGCGCAACGGCTACTGAATAGAAAAGCGGGCGTAGAGCCCCCACGCGTTTCCGCCGCGGTTGTCCAGTGCCACCAGCACCTCGTTCACGCCTTTCGTCAGCGTCACCCTCATACGCGCCTTGTCGACGCCGGCGGGATTCGTGAAATCGGGGAATACCCCGACCTCCACGCCGTTCACCCAGACCTTGGCCGGCCCGTCGCTGCCGAATCCCAGATAGTGGGGGCCGGCGTTCTCGGCCTTGAAAATGCCCTTGGCGTAAATCACGCCTTTTTCATTTTCCAGCTTGCCGCGCAGATTCAGGAATCCGTTGCTCACATCCCGGCTCGTCCAGCCTGAACCTGAAGCCGGCAGCGGCGCCTGCCCGATGGGCCCCTCCAGCGGCAGCACGGCGCTGACGTCAAACTCGGTGATAAACTCCGGAAGGCGGATCGGCTCATCCCAGGACGGCGTGGCCGGGTAGTCGGGCATCGGCACGCCGGCAACCAGGTCGGTGACCTTCACGACGCGGCTCTCCTTCATCGACAGATTGGCCGCAATGCCCGTGAGGATGGAGTAGACGCCGGCCCGGTAATCCGCGCGCAGGCCCAGCGGATCGGGGCCCGGATTCGCCAGGAACAGATCGTCCATCAGCCGCGCATCGCCGCCGCCATGGCCACCCTTCGCCTCTTCCACCGGCACAAAATAGCCGCGCGTGAAATGAGGCATGACGTTGATGGTGGTGGCGTCCTTCAGCATCTCGCCCGGCGTGCGGCCGTCGCCGTTGACGTACGACGACTCGCGGCAGATATGCTCCAGCCGGCCCTTGGTTCCGTTGAAGACCACGTGGTAGCCTTCCCAGGGGGAGAACGCCGTCAGCACATAGCTCATCCGGACCTGATTCCGGTATTCCACGATGACGCTCATCGTGTCTTCGATATCGATCTTGTCGCTGAACACGCACTGGTCGCGCTTGTAGCCGTCATAGCGCTCCTGGTCGAAATACAGCTTGCGCAGGCCTTCGTTGCCCTTGATGTCGAAAAAGATGGGGCACCGCTTCGCTTCCGGACATTCGCAGCAGCGTTCGCCGCGATTCTTCAAGCCGTAGCGAAGCGCCTGCTCGGGCGTGTAAAACTGGCGGGCGCCGAAGGCGGCCACCTTTTCGGGCACGCTGTTGATCCACCAGTTCACCAGGTCGAAGTGATGCGTGGACTTGTGCACCAGCAGCCCGCCGCTGTTTTCCTTGTTGCGGTGCCACCGGCGGAAATAGTCGGCCCCGTGGCCGGTGTCGAGCAGCCACTTGAACTCGACCGACAGCACCTTGCCGATCACGCCCGACTGGATCAGCTCCTTGACCTGGCGGCGGGGCGGCGAATAGCGATAATTGAACGTGACGCGCACCTGGCGGCCGGAGCGCTTCACCGCATCGACGATGGCCTGGCACTTCTCGGTGTTGATGGTCATCGGCTTTTCGGTGATGACGTCGCAGCCCGCGTCGAGCGCGCGGATAATGAAGTGGTCGTGGGTGGAGTCGCGGCTGGTCACGATGACCATATTGGCCTTGAGCTCGCGGATCTTGGCCTCGAACTGCTCGGGGGCGAAGAGCGGAACGGGATTCGCGAGCCCGTTTTTCTTCAGCTGCTCCTGGGCGACTTCCAGGCGGCCCGGGTTGATGTCGCACAGGCCGACCAGCTGGGCCGACTCGGGATATTTCAACGCCGCCGCATCGCGCCACATCACGGAACGGCCGCCCGTTCCCACCAAAATCGCCCTGTTCATGGACATCTGCTTCTCCTCATTAAATAGTCAATTATAGATCAAAGCCCCGCGCCCATGCAAGCCCTTCACGGTGGCTGCTCAACGGCGGGCGCCCGCCCAGATGGGGCTCGACCAGGCCCGCTGGCCATTGCGCTGCTCGACGCGCACCCGGTAGTTCGCCTCGCCGGCCAGCGGCTCCGCATCGACGAACGACAGCCGCGCCGTGTACCCCTCCTCGGGAATGGCCTTGTACAGCTTGGCCTTGAACGCAAGCTGGTAATAGGCCGGATCCTGCCGCTCCATCTCCTCGTAGCGGATGCCGGTCATCTCGCGGACCCAGTCGAGGGACTCCTGGCGGTACCACAGGACGCGGCCGCCCGCGGCAAAGGCGGCGACGGGGTCGCGCACCTCCTGCCCGTTCAGCCTCACGGCCAACTCGGCGGCCGGATCCGACTCGAACTCCAGCACCACGCCGGTCTGGAACGGATTGGGCACCGCATTCTGCGCGCTGACCATCTTGAAACGGGCCCGGCCGCCCTCGAGCGCCGGAACCCCCTGGCCGCGACCGGTCCAGCAGGGAAACCAGTTCAGGAAACGGCCGGCGGACAGGCTGGCGGCGCCGTCCCAGGGATGCTCGCCAAAGGGAAGCTCGCCCAGCTTGGGGCCCCAGCCCGCCTCGATCCGCATGCGGAAGCGCGTCTGGCGGCCCGGCTTCGCCGCCTCCCAGGTTCCCTGGTGGCAATGCGTGGCGATCACCCGGCCGTTGCGCAGCAGCTCGATCCGGTCGATGGCGTCCAGTCCGCGCGCCGTCACCTCAAAGCGCCGCTCGGCCTCCGGCCCCAGGATGCTGCCCATGGGCTTGCCATTGCAGGTGAAGTCCAGCTCGATCCGGTCGCCCGTCACGGCATAGACGCGCCTGCTCCGGAACGCCTTCCACAAACTCTCGCGCGACAGGTCTTCCGCCTGGCAGGCCATCAGCCCCTTGCCCCAGGACCCGGGCATGTTCTGCCAGTTGTCGGTGGAGGCGATCGCCCCCAGGTGCAGGCCCTTGTCCAGGGCCGATTGCCACATGCTGCCGGGCAGGCCGGGCCCCATGTGCGGGTTGTTCCGCAGGCCGATCCACTCCTCGTCCGTCTCCGAGCAGCCATGCACGGAAAAAATCTCCGCGTAGGGCGTGATCCCTTCATCGCACTTCGACCAGTCCGGCGCGCGGATCCCCGTCCGGTAGCCGATGTGATGGGGAATGGCGATGGACTCCGTTCCCCGGAGAAGGGCGTACAGCTCCGGCAGGGTTCTGACCGTGTGAACCGGCTCCCCCTCGCGCAGGTGCATCACATTGTGGTCGCCCCACGTTCCATCCCCCTGCCACTCGTAGCCGGGAAAGGTGACGAAGCGGCCGGGCTCATGCGCCTCGGAGAGGGCGGCCCCGAACTCCGCCCACTCCCGCTCGATCCGCTCGCGGGGCTTGGTGCCCTCCTCGAAAAAGCCAAGCCAGCCCAGGGTCGAAGCGAGCCCCTCGCAACCGGGCCGGGCCAGCTGGGCCGCCAGCTTGTCGGGGAGCGGCGACACGCGCGTCATCATGGGCGTGTAGTAGGCGCCGGCATAAAAATCAAGATGGGTGCGCGCAAAGGAAAGGATATCCGGGATGGGCACGGGAACAAGCCGGCTCGTGTAGGTGTTCTGATGGGTATCGCCCCAATATGTTTTCATCAGGAGGCCGCCACATCGTGAAGCAGTTTCACATACAGCGCCACCGTCTCCCTGAAAATCGCGGCGCCTTTTTCCGCCGTGGCGTGGGTGGGCGAACCGTAGGTTCCGGTCACGCTCTTCTGGTAGCGCCAGGTGGACCAGAACACCTTGGAGGACGGGCCGCACATATCCCCGCCGACAAACGAACTGCGCGTTTTCACGGGCTCATCCTGGGCCGCCGCCATATCCACGCGCGCGCCGAAATGGAGCATCAGCGAAGTCTCGTACTCGCAGGCGTGACTGCAACCGCCCAGGGCGCTGGTCCGGTGCTTCGCCACCGACTCGGAGGCCATCTTGAAGATATCGGTGCAGATCATGCACACGTCGGACTGATCGGCCACTTTCCGGGCCGCCACCTGCAGGATGGCCGGATGATGCCCGTGGGAGTTTAGAATGACCACCTTGCGGAAGCCCGAACGGCCCAGCGACAGGCCAATGTTCTCCACCACGCTGATGACCGTTTCCGGCGGCATGGAGATCACGCCGGGCCAATCGAAAAGGCCCTGGCCCGAATAGCCGCACCAGATCGTGGGCAGCACCAGGACCGGAATCTCCGAAACCGCCGCTTCGGCGACGGCGCGGGCGGTCTCCTCGGCGATCCGCACATCGCAATCCACCGGCACATGCGGCCCGTGTTCCTCGGTCTGGCCGACCGGCAGCAGAATAATCGCGCCCTTGTCCGCCAGCGCTTTCAACTCCGGCCACCGGTGATCGCCGTAGAAGAGGCTCGCCTGTTGATTCATAACGTTGTTTCCTGTAGATAATTCAACCTGGCCGAAGAGATGTGATTTCAAAACATATCGCGCCGGACAGAGGGATTCAAGCTTATAGCGGAAATTAGAACGGAGCCGCAACCGCGTGAAAGCGGGCGGAGGAGTCGCCGGCCA
>CAXNFL010000027.1:0-13490 GCA_964201555.1 Kiritimatiellia bacterium | reverse complement strand
GGCTGATCCACCGGCGCCAGGCGCTTGGCCACGTCGGCTCGCTTGCCGGTCAGCTGCCGCGTCTGCAAGGGCGATCCGGCCAGCTCGAGCGCCGTGCCGTCCGCCTGCTCGGCCGCCCAGCCGATTTTTCCCGCCTTATCCAGATATCGAATGATGCGCATATCGTCTCCCGTTCATGCTTGAAGGGTCAACTATACCGGTTGCCGGCCTTGTGACAAGCCCTTTCGCGGGCTTTCCGGATCAACGGTTATCACTTTTCCCGAGGAATCATCATCTCCCCGGGATTCACCGCCACCCAGGGGGGAATGCCGGCCAGCCCCAGCTGGCCGTGGTCGGCGTCCAGGGACAGGCTCCAGATCGCGCCATCCCGCCCCTGCGGAACGGAGACCAGGCATTCCGCGCCGGAATCCGCCGTGACCTGCGCGATGCCCTGCCCCGCCGCGGTCTTGAAGGTAAGCCGCACCTGCTTGCGGCCGGAGGACTCCGCATCCACCAGGAAGGCCCGCGTCCCCTTCGGGACATAGATATAAAAGCGAATGCTGGCGCTGGAGCCCCCCTTCACTTTCGGATCGGCGACCTGGCTGAGCGCCAGCACATACTTCGAGGGCTTCAAGACCGCCGCCAGCACATGGGGCCGCCCCTTGAAGTCGGCCCGCACGCCGCCGCCGGTCTGCTGGACCTTGGCGTTCAACCGGTAGAGGCCGTCCTTCTCCGCCTTGAACTCCAGGAGGAGCGGACGCCCTGCCACGGGCGGCGTATTCTTCTCCAGGACGAATTCCGGGGCCTTGCCCTCGCTTCCCATATACCACAGCTGAAAGCGGCCGAGCTTCTCCCCCGCGACGTCTTCCATCGGAATGGCGCTCCCGCTTCCGCCGGGCTGTTCAAAAACGACCTGCACACGCTCGCCGGCTTTCGCTCTGAACAAATAGCTGGCCGAGTTCAGGAAGCCCGAGTCCCGCTCTCCCGCCGGCGGAGGAGCGAGCTTCTGCCCCTCCTTCGCGGGGACCAGGTCCTCCCAGCCGGTTCCCACGTTCAGGTCAATGTCCGGCCCAGTGGCGGGCAGGAACCGAGTCAGGGAGGCGGCGCGCAGGGCCGCGACTTCCGCGGGCGAAAAATCGAGGCGGACCGGCCGGTCCACATTGAATATGCCGCCGACCAGCTGCACCATGAACGCTTCGCGCCACCGGTACTGGAAGAGGTCGCCCTCCAGGGCGATCCGGTTCTTATCCGCCTCGTCCGTCGTCTCCTTGAACGCGCGGGTCAGCAGGTTCCAATAGAAATAGAGGCTCATCTGGTCCACCCGGCGGACGATCTGCGGCGCGCGGGCGAGCCGGGCGGCCTCCTCAAGGTCCTTCAAGGCCAGCCTCAGCACGCGGGGACTGGCCTTCTGGCCGGACTCCCAGCGCCCGTAGTAGCGCCTCATCGGGCCGGCGGCTTCGCCCCAGCATTTGGTATAGAAGTCCTCGAGGGCCGCCTCCGGCGCCAGGGCGGGGTTCCAGGAAAACTCGGCGAACGCCCAGAGGCGATGGCCGCAGGTGGCCCAGTCGTTCTGCATCTCGCCGTTGACGCCCTCAATGCCGGTCTCATGCCAGCGGCGAACCGTCTGCGAAATATGAGCCACATTCGGGAGGTTGTTGTCGGGCTCCTGCGAGCCCCACGAGCCGATGGCATAGTATTCATAAACAGTGACATGCCGGGCGATCGTCGGCCACACCTCGAGGAGGCGCGGCACGCTGGTCTTCCAATTGAAACCGGCGGCGATGCAGACGAGCACGTTGGAGTGGGCCTGCTTGACGTTCACCGGCGGAACCCCCGCGCGGCCATAGGCCAGGAATCCGACGAGCGTGGTGGGAAACTCGGTGTGAATGGCTTCGGCCACCTGGTTGGCCAGCAGGAGCGCGCAGTCGCCATAGGTGCCCACGGCCAGGCAGCGCGGACACCGGCACATGTTCAGGGTTCCATCGTTCGGGCTGACGGAGATCAGGGGCGGCGGGCTTCCCGCATTTTTCTGCCGCCAGCGCAGGGCGGCGGGAACGCCCTCCAGGAACTGCTTCAGCACCTCCGGCTGCGTGGTGCACGGCTGCTCGCCATTCTGTTTGGTCCCCGGGACGTCCCCGGGGTCGCTGACCCAGGCGAAATACTCGGGATGCTCCTTGAACAGCCCCTTGGGCACATAGGCCGCATAGGAGTGGCTGACGGCCTGGGGGCCGTAGGCGGACCCGAGGCGGTTCCGGCGGCTCCAGGTGGTGAACAGCTTCCCCGAGGCGCCTGCCCCCGCCCCGTTGGAGAGGATGCGAACCTTCATGGCCGGCCCTTCCACCCGGTCGGCGCTCACCGCGACGTCCTTCAGGCTGGGAATGACCTCCCAATCCTTCGTGATGAAATACCAGCGGCAGCCCAGATCGCGCAGAACGGTGTAGACCCCGTGGCTGGCGCCGTTGGAATCCCGCCCGAGAATGAGCAGCCGCCCGGGCGTGCTCTGGAGGAGGAAGCTCTCGGGCGAGGCGCCCTCAAGCCGCTTGAGCGGAGCCGTGTCCTTCGTGAGCGCGGCCCACTCCGAGGCGAGGCCCACGACCACGCAGCGATCCGTCCGGATCGTGCTTCCGCTTTCAAAAGAGGCCCCGGTCATGCGCTTCAGGATCACGGCCAGATCGCCGGCCGCATCCTCCGCCATTTTTCCCGAGTTCGGAAGAATCACAAGGGCCGCGGCGGCCTTGCCATCCCTGGCCAGCACAAACGCTTCTGCCGCGCTGGCTGCCGCGCCGGAACAGGCGAGAAATACGGCCACCATCAAACGGTGATACGGAAAGACATTCATGGAAAGGACTTTCATTTCTGCGGGGTGAGGCATTCCCGAGGGACCAGCAGGTAGCGGGGGTGCGTAGCCAGGTAGGGCGGCACGCCGCAGAGGCGGATCCGCGGGCTGACCCCGCTCACGTTAACGCTCCAGGCGCGATCATCCTGCCCGGGTCGGACGCGGATCAGGATTCCCTGGGGGGACTCATGAGGCACATCCCTCTTCGTAACCAGGCTCCCGTCAGGCGCGCGCACCGCAACCTCGGGAATGTACCCCCCATTGCTATAGGCGCCCACGCCGAACGCCTTCGTGCCCTTCGGGACAAAGAAGTAATAAGGGCCGATGCCCCCTGAGCGCAAGGACTCCTTCGCCTGCATTTCGACGGCAAGGACATGGGGAACGTCCGCCGACCATCGACCCTGCGGCGCCCGGATCGAATAAAGCCCCGGCTTTTCGTTGAGCGGCAGGATCACCGCCACCTCCGTCCCGGGGTCGTAGGCAAGCTCGGCGTCCGTGACCAGCGCCTCCCCTTTTTCGCGGCCGGTCGCCTCCAGCCCCTGATAAGAGAGGGAGTAGCGGGGATCGCGGGGCTGATTCAGGGTCAGCTCGAACTCGATTTTCTCGCGCCCCTTGCTCAGGAACAGAACCGGCCCCATGATGAGCGGACTGTATTCGGGCCGCTCCTCCTCGGCGGAGAGATCGCGGAACTGGCGCAGGGCAACGAGCGGGCCGGCGTAAACCGTCTCCGCAACCACCGGCGGGTGAGCGCGCTCCTCGATTTCCTGCAAGGTGGGCGGCTTGGGGCTGGGCACGACGGTGAACGACCGGATCCGGCAATACTCCGACGGGCTGTCGCGCCCCCAGAACGTGAGCGTGTCGCCCGGCTTGAGCGCCACGTTCTCGACGACCTCTTCGCGCCAGCAATCGCCGAACGTCCCGTCAAAATCCCAGATATGGACAACATCCCCGTTCACCAGCAGCTTGGCCTTGCTGACGCCGTCCTTTTCGTCGAGATAGCTCACCGTCACCCGGTAATAGCCAACGGGACC
Organism: Kiritimatiellia bacterium; assembly: GCA_964201555.1. GTDB lineage: Bacteria > Verrucomicrobiota > Kiritimatiellia > CAIKKV01 > CAIKKV01 > CAIKKV01. The sequence goes on along the minus strand of CAXNFL010000027.1, from coordinate 9,644 downwards.
CTGGAAGGTCGTCGAAGCCTGCCCGATCATGGACGACTTGTCCTTCCGGGGGATCTTCATGCTGAGGCAGCGGGTGCCCCGATTCGTTTCGACGACGTAGGTCTTGATCTCCCAGCCATCGGGCTTGCCGTCCGCATTGGCGTCCAGGAAGGCGGGATTTGAAATCAGGCCGGCGGCCGGCAGCGCCATCGGCCAGGCGACCGCCCCGAGACACAGGAGCAGCCGCAACCAAGCAGCGAGATGTTTCCCAATCATGGGAAACGAGTATGCCGCAAGGAGGCCCGAAAGACAAGTGCTGCTAACGCACCATAATCACAGTGCCCTGCAGAGGCGCCTTCAAGGTGAGGACCACATCCCCGCTATTCGTGGCAATCGAGCCGGAGTAATACTCGGGAAGAATCAGCGTCGGAATCGATCCCGCCAGCGACCCTCCGTTCAGGTCGAACAGCGTATAGGTCCCCGAAGCGATATAGTCGCGCTTATCCACCTTGATCGTGCTGCCGGCCGTCAGGGTCAGCCCGCCTGAGACCGAGGAGTTCTGGATCAACACCTTGTCCTGTTCGCCCGGGCCCCTTAGGTGGAAGAGATTGGTGCTGGAGGCGCCCAGCACGATTTTACCGGTCGTGCCGGTCACCGACAGGGTTCCGAACGTCGTCAGGTTAGTGCCGGGCGACACACCCTCCAGGTTTGTGACCACCGTGGATCCGAGTCGGACCAGTCCTACTCCCGCCAGGCCGCCGACCAGATCGGAGGCGTTGGCCGCAAGGGCCGAATAATCGAGGACGCTGTTCGTATGAACCAGGATCTGGCCCACGTCCGGCAAGCGGCCGACCCCCGTTAACTTCAAGGGATAGGCTTCAATTCCTCCATCCTCGACTTCAGTCCCGCCCGTATAGAGCTGGGCGGAAGCGATCTCGGTCCGTCCCGTTCCGGTTCCCGTCCACACAAGGCGCCCCGGAGTCGTCCCGTCCCGAATTATCGCCCACCAGGTGTTTCCGCCGGTCTGGGAAGGGTACCGGCGCAAAAAGACCCGGCCTTCGATGCGTACCCGGTCATAACTCAAATAGCCGCCCGCAGAGGCATTCGCCCCGTCAAGGATGCCGCCGTTCCGGACAACCGCATTGGTGCTGTAGACAGTTGCCGTCGAGCGCAGCCGTAACACGGCATTGCTGAGAATCTCGATCTCCCACCCCGGCCAAGTGGGCTCGGCAACGTTATACAGGAAAAGCTCGGCTCCATTCGTGACCGTCACGTTGCCCTTGCCCAGCGCCTTATCCACGACGGTCACATTCAGAACCCCTTCCTTGACCAGCGTGCCTCCGGAATAGGTGTTCGTTCCGGACTTGAGGGTCAATTGGCCTGTCCCCGTTTTTATAAATCGACCGGCTTCCGTGCCGCTATAGTCTTCAATGAGCCCCCCCAACGCGGCAAGAGCCGTGCTCTCCACTTCAAAATCCCCCTTCGCCGAATTCGTGCAATACAGCGTAAAGTTGGCAAGGACCTTCATCTTCCCGCCCAGAATCACCATGCGATTTTGCAAGCCGATATTGGCCGCATACTCCATAATGGCGCCCGGCAATAATTGGGCATCACCCGTCCCCAGCGTGTTGCTTGCGGATAGCCTCAATAGGCCCGCATAAACAAGGGTTCCGCCGGAATAGGTATTATTGAGGCTGCTCAGGGTGAAGCTCCCCGCCAGAGTGGGACTCGCGTTCGTCACGATCAGCAGTCCGGCATCGGCTCCCGCATTTTGAAGGCGGCCCGTAACCGTAATACTGGCTCCCGCCGTCATCAAAAAGGAGTCCCTGCGAAGCGAAATCGAACTGCCATACGTGCGAACTCCCAGCGATGTCAGCGTCCCGCCCTCCATGATGATGTTGTGCTCCGCCGTCATATGGGTGGCCGCTCCGAGAGCAGACATGGCAATTGTGCCATTGGTGCGCACAATGAGAGCCGTGGGCGGACCCGACAAATTGCCCGTAAAAGCGCCGGTGATGGAAGTCCCGCCATCCCCGATAATGCCGGTGTCGCCCACGCCGGGCACGCCCGCGGGATTCCAGCTTGCGGAATTGCTCAAGTTCCCGTTATTGACAACGAAATTCCGCTCCGTTCCGAACGCCGGCGATACCGCCAGCATGACCAACCCCGCCATCAAGGCCGCTGCGAACTTTTTCACGGTTCTCTCTCCCGCTCGGTTGCCTGTATTTTGCATGGCATTCTCCTCCGCTAAAGTATCTTTGCCCATCACGAAACGCGGTCTCACATAATCGACCCCGCCATTGAGGGCGGGGTTCAACAACCTTTTCCGAAACTTGACAATGGTCCTGTCCGCCAGTTCGTTCTGGTCCAACTCAAACGAAATCACGGGCAGGGCGTAAGAAAGCGGAAGCTGGCGGGTGGTGGAGACCGCCAGCAGCGGACGATACTCCGATTGAGCCGCAAGCGCTTCCACGGTCCTTCGCGCGGAATAGTCCTCGGTGAAAATCAGCGCATCCGGGCGTTGCCCGGGAGGGCGGTCGTAAAGCTGTCGGAAAACGCTCGCCCCCGAATCGTTATCGGCGCCAATGCGAATGTCCTCGCAAGCCGCCAGCAACGCGCGGCCAGGACCGTCAACCGCGAGAGCGCGCGCCCGCACCTCCCCCAGCAGCCCGTCCGGGTTCCAGTCGACAAGCCCCAGCCGGCGGGCGCCTCGCGCGGCGAACAAATCCGCCGCATCGACCACCATGGCGCACCGATCCACGACGGTGGCGTGCGGCATCGTCGCCCAGAAGCCCACATGGCACATCGGGATGCCCCGCTGTTCGATGGAAAGACATTGCGCTTTGTCGACCATCGTGAGCACGATCAATCCGTCGAGGGTTTCGTCTTCAATGTCCCCCTCCAGCCCGGGGAAATCCGAGAAGAGACAGGGTTGGTGCGCGTGTTCGCCCCGGAAGTACGTGTTGCAGCGGCAGTTGGCGCGCGACAGCCGGCTGAGAATCCGGTGCAGGAGCGAGCCGTAGAAGGATCCCGGCCCGCTATCCGGCACCGCCAACCCCGCAATGCCCACGGTCCAGTTGATATTGAAAAGGTCCTCGAAATCGCAGATTTCGGTGCCCCGCCCGCTCTGGCGCTTCAAGCCGCCCTGGGCCACGAGCATGCCCATCGCCGCCAGCAGGGTGTCGTTGCTGAATCCCATCAGCCGCCGCAACTGATCCTGGGGCGGCAGCCGGTCGCCCGTCTGCAAGCCCTGGTCATGGATATACCGGACAATACACTTGCAGGCGCTGCCGACACGAGTCGGCCTCGACTGAAACCGATGGCGCCGTGTAATGCTGGTTCGGGAAGACTTCAAACTTACACCCCTCGATCGGTATAACATACATCGAACCTGCGACGCCGTCAACCCGGAACTCATCGCACCTGGAAGAACTGGCCCGGCGAGCGATAGCGGAGCACCACGTCCGTCGCCGTGCGATAAAGCGAATAGCCGTAGCCGCCCCGCACGCTCCAGCCGGTCAAGGTTGCGGCCCCCGTGAGCGCGTCCGCATGCATGAGCACGGCGTCAAACGGGCGGCCAGGCTCCACCCGGCCCACCGGCCGCGGCTCCACCACGGCGGAGGCCGGCAGCTGCAAGGTCCCCTTCACGATCAGGCACGACCCCGTGGCGGCGGTAAACCGGTAGCGGAACAGGCTGTTCGTTGCCAGGACCAGGATTCCGTTCGTGACCACCGTCAGGGCCGCCGGCTGGTCGCGCCAGTCAAACCCGGCGCCGGCCCGGAGGTCGAGCGGCCGCGAAATCGTCCCCGCTCCCCCGATAAACCCGTTGCTGTAAACCGTCACCGCCCCGCCCACAGGCAGGTCGCTGTTCACCCGCAGCAGCCCGCCCGTCACGATCGCCACGCCCGTCCACAGATTCGACCCCGCCAGCGTCAGCATCCCCGCTCCCGCCCGGATCAGGCCGCCCGTACCCGACAGGACGCCCGCGAACACGGTCTCGCGGCTGTCGGCCACGGTCAGCCGCGTGGCGGCCATGGCGCCGAACTTGATCTCCCCAAAGCCCTCCAGGCTGCCGATCGTGTCACTGATGGCATTCAGGTTGAACACGGAATTGGAGTCCAGCGTCACGGTTCCCACATCGGGCAGGCTGCCGCCCGCGCCGAGTATCAGCTCGCCGATCTTATTGCTCCCGCCATCGGTGAGCCACGTGCCGCCCGTATAGAGATTGGCCGCATACAGATAGACCGGAAAAGGATTGGTGGTGGCCACGACAAACCGTCCGGAAACGGCTCCATCGGAAACCGGGCTGCGCAGGTTGAAATATCCGGATCCCGACTGGCGTTGGAACAGCACGTCGCCCTCGATCCGCAGCCGGTCATAGGTGTTCACGTTTCCTATGCCCCCGCGCACCAGCCCTCCCGGCTTGATCGTGACGTTGGTGCTGTAGCTGGTGGCGAGCTGGAGCGTGGCGTTGCTCTGGATGGTGATCGCCCCCGCGCCGTGGTTGGCATTCGAGCAGGCGTTCAAAAAAAGAGTCGAGCCGGCCCGCACATCCACATTTCCCGAGCCCAAGCCGCCATTCCTCGTGCAGGAAAGCGTCCCCTCCCGCACCTCCAGGCCGCCCGAAAACAGGTTCGTGCCCCCGCTCAAGCCCAGGAAGCCTGTCCCCTTTTTAATCAAACGCCCCGTGTGGTACCCGTCGAAGTCCCGGATCGGTCCCGCCAGCAAGGCCGACGTGGCGCCGGTGGAGTCCAGGTAGGACTCGCTCCAGATTTCGATCGGCCCGGTCAGGTTGAGGGCATTCGCTCCCACATAATACCGCCCGCCCTTCAGGACAATCGGCGTGGTCTGGACGGTGGTCGCCCCGGACTGGAGCGTGCCCTCGGGCATCACCTCCACGCGCCCGCTTCCGAAAGCGGAGTTGGAAAAGATTTGCAGGGTGCCCAGCCGCACCTCCGTGCCCCCGCTATAGGTGCTGCCAATGCCGGTGTAGAGGCGCACGTCGCCGGAACTGGTGTTGGAGACGATCAGCTTGCCCGTCCCGTCCGCATGGTCGGTGATCGGGCCGTAAAGCGACAGGACATACGTGTTCACGGAGCCCACGACCGAGTCCGCCCGGATCTGGATGGGCATCTTCAGAATCGAGGTGATCTGCGGCGTGATCCGCCCGCCCCGCAGCACCACGGGATTCGCCTGGATCAGCGTGGCCAGGACGGGCTTGAAGATTCCGTCCGGCATCACGTCAACGGGGCCGGTACCGGTGGCGTCATTGGAATAGACCAGCAGGGTGCCCAGCCGCACCTCCGTGCCGCCGCTGTAGGTGCTGCCGATGCCGGTGTAGAAGCGCACGTCGCCGGAACTGGTGTTGGAGACGATCAGCTTTCCGGTTCCGTCCGCATGGTCGCTGATGGGGCCGTTAAGAGACAGGTTATACGTGTTGGTGGAGCCCACCACCGAGTCCGCCCGGATCTGAATGGGCGCCTTCACTATCGAGGTGATCTGCGGCGTGATCCGCCCGCCCCGCAGCACCACGGGATTCGCCTGGATCAGCGTGGCCAGGACGGGCTTGAAGATTCCGTCCGGCATCACATCGACGGGTCCGACCCCCGTGGCGTCATTGGAATAGACCAGCAGGCTGCCCAGCCGCACCTCCGTGCCGCCGCTGTAGGTGCTGCCAATGCCGGTGTAGAAGCGCACGTCGCCCGGCCCCGTATTGGAGACAATCAATTCCCCCGTCCCGTCCGCGTGATCCGTGATGGGCCCGTACACGGAGAGGCTGTTGGTGTCCGCCGCGCCCGCGAATGAATCCGCCCGCACCTGGATCGGCGCCTTGAGGGCGGAGGTGACCTGCGGGACCAGCCAGCCGCCCCGCAGCACCACGGGATTGGCCTGCGTCAGCGTGGCCAGCGCCGGCTTGAAGAGCCCCCCGGGCATCACGTCCACAGGCCCGGTTCCCGTGGCGCTGTTGGAGTAGACGCGCATCTCCCCCAGCCGCACCTCCGTGCCGCCGCTGTACGTGCTGCCGATGCTGTAGACCGCCACCGCGCCGGCCGGCGTGTTGGACACCACCAGCTTCCCGGCTCCGGCCGCATGATCCGACAGGCTCCACCGCAGGGAAAGGACCCCGTTGTCGGAGCCCACCGTGGAGTCGCTCTTCAACGCCGCGCTCCGGCCGACCGAGGCATCGCCGTCGAACGCCCGCACAAGGCCGCCGTCCAGGGTCAGCCGGTGCTCGGTGGTCAGGGAGGCGTCCAGGCTCAGCACCCCCCCCGTGGCGATGATCAGCTCGGACGGCGCAACGGTCAGGTTCGTCCGGAAGACGGCCTCGACCGGCGCGCCGGCGGAGCCGATCATCCCGGTTTCGCCCGCCTCGGGCGGCCCGATGGGCGGATCCCAGTTCGCGGGCACATCCAGGAAGCCGTGGTCGTTCGTGAAATGAAAGGCGCCATCCGACAGGAACAACGCGGTTGGCGGGCTGGTGATCGATCCGCCGTTGTCCGTGAAGCTCACCGTGTAAAGCGCGGTGTCGGCGGCGGAGGCGCCCGTGATCGTAAGATTCGTCCCCGTGGCGCCCGGAATGGCCGCGCCGTTCTTGAACCAGGCGTAGCTCACGGCCGGCGAGCCGTGGGCCTTGGCCGAAAGGACCACGGTCTGGCCCGAAAGGGCCAGCACGGTCTCCGGCGGCATCCGCTCCACGCTGGGCGGGGCATACGTCTTCAGCCCGCCGGCGTCATAGCGGGACTTCGCGGGAATGTATTTCGTCGTGGCGTAATTGTTGGCGCTGTTCGTGGGGCCGATCGGCCGGAGATGGCTCTGCGCAATGTTCCACCAGTCCGGCTTCGGCGGCGCCGCCATGGGATTCGCGGAGAGGTAGTAGGAATAATCCAGCAGATTTGAATAGGCCTGGCTGGTTGTGCCGACAAAGCCCGATGACTTGGTGTTCCCGTAACAGAAAGCGCGCGCGGTGACGGGATCGAACGCCCCGGCCGTCTCGTTGCCCACGAAGGCCTCGTTGCGGCAGGTCGATTCATCCGAGATTCCGTAGCTATGCGTGGCCGCGTTCCGATAATAGGTGTTGTAGGGCCCGTTGTAGCCGTGGCTGTCATCCAGCGAAATGAACGAGCAGATGTTGCCCTCCGCCAGGTTGGCGAACGGATAGTTGCCGTGCGTGGTGACATCGGACGTCTGGAACCCCCACTCATCCCGGCCGTCGCGCGAGTAATTATAGCCCAGCACGTTGGCATTCGCCCCAATCTGATACAGCATCGAATGACGCAACTTCCTGTAAATATTATTCTCCACCAGATTCTGGCAACTGTAATACTCCAACCGCACGCCATAGCCCGAGCCGCCGCCGTCATATTCGTGGGCCTCTTCGAAATAGTTGCCCCGGACCTCGTTGTGCGTGGCATATTCCATCCCCACGTGCCCGCCGAAACACTTGTACAGGTCGCAGCCCCGGACCCAGCAGTCCGCGGCGTAGGCAATGCGGATGGTGAACTTATTGTTCCGATCGATTTCCGTCGAAGTCGCGGCGGAAAAATCGCGCGTGATTTTAAGGTTTTCCACTCCGGCATTGGTCATCGGCGTGTTCAGCGTCGCAATCTGCGGCTCGTACGGGGAATAATCCACCCGCAACGGCTGATCCAGCGTCACCACATTGCCGGTAATCGCCGTGACCTTCTGGATCTGGCCAATGTTGTTGGTTCCCCAGTCCGACAATCCCCAATCACCCGGATGGTACATGCGGATCGAGACATACTTGCCGACCGTGAAGACGCCGGCATTCGTGACCGTGACCTGCGAGGAGAACAGCGTGGCGCCACTCTGGATAAACTGGAAGGGCCCGAACGCCGATCCGCTGATGTTGATGCACTGCGAGAAGAAATTGGTGCTGAAGGTCAACGTGGTGTTCGTGGAGCTCTGCCCGCGCAGGATCACCCCGCTCCGCAGGTTCAGCGGGGAGCGGATGTAGTAGCTGCCCGCCGGAACGAACACCACGCCCGGCTTGTTGCTCAGGGAGGCGATGGCATTGGTGAAGGCCGCGTAATCGTTCGTCACGCCGTCGCCCACGGCCCCGTAATCGCGCACATTCAGGATCGTCCGGGGATTGGGAATCGACTCGAGCGTCACCCCGGCGGTGTTCCAGGCCGGAATAAAGGTCTGCCCGGAGGGGATCGTAGCCCCCGCCGCCGAAAGCCCCAGCAGCACGCCCGCCATGAGCAGCAGCTGCCGCAATCTCGAGTGGAATCGAATCACCCTCTCTCCCTCCTCTGCACTGTCATCCTCCCCTGCCGGTCAATAATATCGCAATTTTAATAACATTTGGCAAGCGCAAGCCGGTGAAAACAACGAAAAGCGGTTTGATTTGGAAATCAAGAAGACAGGAAAAGAAGGGAATCAACGAAATATTCCTGAATTCCTGAGTTCCAGATAAAATGAAGCCGAAACCGCAACAGCGCCGCGTAACCCGTCAGGTCCACGCCGTATCCGGCGTGGCTACATGACTCAACGCGCGATCAACAGGCCCGCGACAAGCAAAAGCCCGAAGAGCAAATGCAGCTGCGCGGTGGCGGAATCCAGCCGCGCCAGACCGGCGGGCTCCAGCCCCTGCCGCGAAAGGCGCAGGGCCAAGGGCAGCGACAACCCCGCCAGCGCAACCGTATAGGGCAGTCCCACCGCCTGCCCGCCGGCCACCGCCCGCACCGCCAGGGCCAGGGCCGTAACCGCATACGGCAGCGTCAGCAGCACCCGGTAATACCGCGCGGACCCCGCCGCTCCCAGCCGCCCGGCCACCGTCAGGCACCCGGCCGCCCGGTCCCGCTCCAAATCGCGCCAGTTGTTCGCATGCAGGATCGCCACGGCCAGACTGCCGGCCGGAAGACTCCAGAACAGCGGCAGCCAGGAGAACGCGCGGGCCTGCACCCAGTAGGTCCCCAGCATGGGAAGCAGGGAGAAGGTCAGGAAAATGACCGGATCGCCCCACCCGGTGTACTTCAGGCAAAACCCGGTGCGGGTATAAAAGACGGTCAACAGGGCGCCCGCCACGCCCAGCGCCAGCACGACCCACCCCGCCTGCCAGACCAGGATGGCTCCGCACACAAGGCCCATGGCCAGGAATAAGCGGGCAGCCCGCACCACCTGCCGGCCCGTCAGCCACCCCCGCACAATCGCCCCGCTGCTCGGCAGCACCTCCGCGTCCAGCCCGCGCTTGAAATCAACGGCATCGTTGAGCAGATTCGCCGCCGTGTGGAAGCCGATCACTCCCAGCAGCGTGCAGGCAAACAGCCCCCAGCGGACGGGAAACCCGGCGGCCACCGCCACGGCCAGGCCCAGGAAAACAGGAAGTACCGACGCCGTATACGCAAACGGCCGCACCGCCGTCAGCCACACCCGCCATCCCGAGGGTTTCTGCTGATTCATTTCCCAACCCTATCTTTGTCTCTCTTTCACGTCAATTCCCTTTCGCTATCCGCTAGCTCATCATTCCCATCACGCAGAGACACGGAGGGCTACGGATCGGATGGGATCACGGGGCTTTCGCCCCGTGATCCTTCCACACCACCGGACGTGCGGTTTTCCGCATCCGGCGGTTGAACAGGCGGAGGTCATGTTCGCGCCTCCACGAAGTCCCACGGTATAATGAACCCATAGCGGTGGAGCAT
>CAXNFL010000026.1:0-13689 GCA_964201555.1 Kiritimatiellia bacterium | reverse complement strand
GCCAGGGTGAAGGGAAGTCGACTGGCCATGGCAGGCGTTTTTTTCTGCCTCTCATCCTTTATCACGTATTTCCTCTTGGGCTTGGGCCTCCTTGAATCCCTGAAAGCTCTTGCGGCATTCGGCTACCTTCGCCTCTGGATCAATCGGATCATGGCACTAGCCTTGCTCCTGATGGCCTTGTTGTCTTTCAGGGACGCTTTTCGGTTCAAAAAAGGCGGGAAAGTAGAGGATCTTTCCTTGAAACTGCCCGAATTTCTACGGAACCGTATTAAAACAATGGCCAGAAAAGAAATCAGGAGCCAACCCGTTATTTGGGCAGCCTTCATTCTGGGCTTTCTGGTCACTTTGATCGAATCCGTTTGCACGGGGCAGCTTTATGTGCCGACTCTGGCCTGGGTGGTCAAGACTTCACCGGTACAGGAGCGCGCCTGGGGGCTTCTGGCGCTTTATAATCTGGGTTTCATTCTTCCGTTAGTCGGAGTCTTCGTCGTCATGCTCAGCGGCTCTTCCGTTTTCTCCCTGCTCGGCTGGCAGCAGAGACACGTTTCGAGGGGAAAAATGGCGCTGGGGTTCCTGTTTCTAGCCTTGGCAGTCGGATTAGCCGTCAAGTGGTAGAAATCATCCAAGATTGCACGGGACGAATTGCCTGTGTCGCTGTAATTTAGGAGATGTTTCATAAAAACCAACGCATGGGCAAACAAGACATACAAACCAGGCTATGCTGGTCAAATGATGATTCTGCTGCCTGTACGATTGAATAAGGAACTGACATGAGCGCCAAATTGCCTCGCGTCACATGCGTTTACCAGAACCACCACCTGGACTCAACTCGCTGGAGCATCTACGAACCGCGCGACGGCGACATCATCGTTGTCACTTCCTACAAGTCAGGCACGACTTGGATGCAGCAGATTCTCACCCGATTGCTGAATATCAGTTCGACCGATTCTATCGATTTGCGGGATGTTTCGCCCTGGGTAGAAGCGCGTTTCAGGGGCGTCTCGAAGGAAACCCTCAGGAACGTGGTCGCCGAAATGCCCGGCAGGCGTCTCCTCAAGAGCCATCTGCCCCTCCACGGACTGCCCTACTACGAAAATGTTCGCTACGTGATCGTCGGTCGAGATCCGCGGGACGTCTTCATGTCGCTCTTCAACCATTACCGGAACTATACCGACTTGGCGTTCAAGATGCTGAACGATCCCGCTGAACGCGTGGGCGAGGCAATTGGTCCGTGTCCCGATGATCCCCGGACGCTTTGGCGGAACTGGATGACCCGGGGCTTCTTCGACTGGGAGAGCGAGGGCTGGCCTTTCTGGTCTAACCTTGGCCATACGCAGAGCTACTGGGACCATCGGCATCTGCCGAACTTCCTCTTCGTCCACTACGCCGACATGCTTGCCGACCTTGCGTGCGAAGTGCGACGGGTTGCCGCCTTCGTGGGCGTCGACGTCAGCGACGCGGGTGTGGCGCGGGTAGCCGAGGCCACCACCTTCGCCAACGTCAAGAAGACAGCGAATGAGACGCCGCCCGAATCTGACAAATTTCGCTTGATCTTCAAGGACGGAATGCAATCGTTCTTCTTCAAAGGATCGAACGGCCGCTGGCGGGACGTTCTCAATGCTGACGATCTAGCTCTCTACGAGGCCGCGAAGGCGCGCGTGCTCTCGGCGGATTGCGCGCAATGGCTTGAAAACGGCCTAGCAGGATGCGCACAGCTTGCAAACCAGGGCCCCCACAACAAATCCCATTTGACTCAACCTCACCTAATTATCTGATCTCCACTGCCTTTTGAAAGCCTAGTCGCAGCTATTTGGGCAGTTGACAAGTCGTATTCCGAGCCGCATTGTGTGCTCAATGAGGATGACGAAACGAGAACGGGATGTTGCCAAGGCAAGGGCAGTCCTCGGAGATGAACGGCTCATAGCCTTCCTACGGGGATGTAAGGGAGACGAAATCCTCGCCTTCCAGTTGATCTTGGCAGAGCTTGAGGAGGGCAAGAGTCTCGACGCTATCTTCTATACAGGTGACAGATTCGGCTATTGTCTTGAGATTCAGAAAATCGGGCCAAGCACTTTCAAAGTGTCCATCGGTTGTCAGGCTGGACTGGAAGCCGGCGACGGGGGCGAATGGACAGTTTCTTATGCTCCCGATGGAAAGATTCAAAGCATCGAGATCGGTGAGTGCTGGATTGCCTGACACCACATTAAACAGGCAGCGTTCAGCGAAACGTAACTCCGTAACAAAGGTTTCTATGTCGACATGCAGCCATGTCTCATGCCGGGAATTACCGGCATTCAGGCCATAAAACGCCCCACTTCGAGTCGCAAAATGTTACGTTGTTACGCATTTTGAGCCCAATAGAGACAAGCTCCCCCCTCCCTCTGCGTGTGTTGCGTAATCCCCCTCCTTTCACCGAATCATCACTTATCGCCCAACGAGGAGGATTCACCCGGCGCGCTGTGATCACGACAACGCCGTAATGCTCGTCCAAGTCCTGATAGGTGGGGGTTGCTGTCTGGATCGTACCGGCAGTGGCAAGTGACGCCCATAACTGCTACCCGGATGAGGAATACATGGCGTGGCCGTGGCCGATTTCTCAGGAAGAACTGACGACAGGCATGTATATGAAGTCTCTGTCCCCGAGGAGGGAATTGGCGGCTTTCCTTGAACTGCGATCCCTTTGCTTGAAACAGCATGGGCGCGAGGCGCAGCATGTGGCGGTCAAACGTTATGCGGACGGGTTGAGAAAAAAAGAAGGCGTTGATCTTGACAAACTCGACGAGCTTTTGAGAGAGTACGTCAAGAAAAATTCGAGGGATGGAACAGTCGGTTCAGCTTTGATGTTCCAGACGTTGACGAACACGAACTCGTGGAGGGCTCCTGGTAATGAAAGAGGCGCGCCCGGCATATGTACGATTTTCGCTACTGATCGCTTTGATTCTCGGTAGCTCCGCTTTTCAAGCACAAGCTTACTACCACCCCAATGAAGGGAGGTGGATATCGAGAGATCCGATTGGGGAAACTGCTTTTCAGATGAACGATTTGAGGAGAGTACCATTAATTGAAAGAAATGAGGACGGTATCGCACTTGAGTTTCCGCTTTCCCCATATGCTTTCATCAACAATGCGCCGCTAACGAGCGTTGACCTTTTGGGGCTAAAGGAGTTGGAAACAGGAGTCATTCTCTACAATGGTGGCATGTGGATTTTCAATGTGCACGGAGGAATAAATGTCGACGGAAAAACGTGTGGATTCTGGCCAGAAGGCGGAACGAAACTCCGTAAATTTTTAACTCTATTCCCCCTCACATGGGTTCAGGGACACGTTTATCAGGATGATTTAATGCCGCCAGAGAGCGAAGAACCTGTCAAGCTCGATGACTGCAAGTATGACATTGCTAAATTTAAGTCCTGTGTAAGTGGTGAATGTACAGACAAGAAAGTCGGACGCTATAACCTTTATTTTCATAACTGCCGGCATTGGCGCGGTGATGTTATCAAAGGGTGCAAGGAACAAAGTAAGCTTTCCAATCCGTGAGTTGGTCAAGATTAAGGGGAATCATGTTTTGGTATCGTTTTTCAAAAAGCACACTGCTCTGTATCATCATCAGTTCCTTAATTTCCTGTGCATCGCCCCGTTCCCCTTACACAACCGGAGATGGTTTCAAAATAGGAAACATTTCCAATCAATTAGAACAAATGTCCTTCAAATGTCCTCACGGAGGAGCAATTCAACTTCTTTACCTAATACCAAGTAATTCAATCAACATCTCCAATATCTCTGGCCGCGTTTCGATATCAGATTCAGAGAGTGTTTTATGGCATTCCGATTTCTCGTGGCCAAATATGCGAAAATGCACATCGTGGCTTCGTGATGACTTATCTCAAATATACCAAGCTTTTGGACTTCATGAGCGAGCGCTTGATCCATATATTCAGCCGGGTCACACCTATAAAATTGCTATTACAAATGCTGTCCCCTTGCCTGATGGTAGCATGCTTTATTTATTTCGTTTACCCTGGTACAACATGATACTTCCGTAATAGACGAGTTTGAAAGCTCATGCTATTATCTTGCTCTGTTCAAATGGACTCAGCGCCATTATTCTGAGGCGGCGTTAGCACAGTCTTCGGTGTCATGATTGTGACGCAATATCCTTATTCAGTCTCTTTCCCCTTCTCCGTTTCGGGGTCATTAATTGTGAGTCAATGCGTACTTTGTCAATCCACCGTTTTTGTTGTCGCAACATACCCATCCAATCCGTATACTGGGCCGCCATGATGAACGGAACGCCTTCATTACCCGCCGTTCCCGACACGGTGATCCTGATCGCCGGAAAGGGCTCCTACCCCCTTGAGCTCGCCCAGTGCGCCCGGCGCCAGGGAGTGAAGCGCCTTTTCGTGGTCGCCTTCAAGGGCGAGACCGACCGCCAGGTTGCCGCCCTCGCCGACGACTCCATCTGGCTCCGCCTGGGCCGCCTCGACGAACTGCTCGCCGCCCTCGCCAAGACCGGCATCCGCCACGCCGTCATGGCCGGCCAGATCACCCCCACCTCCCTGTTCTCCGTCCGCTTCGACGCACGCACCCTGGCGCTCCTCGGCCGCCTGCCCGTCAAAAATGCCGAAACCATCTTCGGCGCCATCGGCGGCGAACTGCGAAGCATCGGCGTCGAGCTCCTGCCCGCCTGGATGTTCATGCAGTCCGCCATGCCCGCCGCCGGAGTCCTGACCCGCCGGGTCCCCTCCGAAGCCGAGAAACGGGATATCGCCCTCGGCATCCACGTGGCCAAGTCCACCAGCGGGCTCGACATCGGCCAGACCGTGACCGTCAAGGACGGCGTGATCCTCTCCGTCGAAGCCTTCGAGGGCACGGACGCGGCCATCCGCCGCGGCGGCGAGCTCTCGGGCCCCGGCCTGGTCGTCGTCAAGGTGGCCAAGCTGGGCCACGATGTGCGTTTCGATATTCCCGTCATCGGCCGGCGCACGCTGGAAGTCATGCGCAAGGTCCGAGCCTCGGTGCTGGCCGTCGAGGCGGGCCGCACCCTCCTGCTGGAGCGCGAAAAGCTGATCCGCGCCGCGGAAGACTGGTCGATCAGCATCGAAGCGGTGGATTCGGGTCATGAGCACTTTGGTTAACGTCGGCGTCATCGGTGTCGGCAGCCTCGGCCAGTGGCACGCCAAGGTCTATGCCGCCTGCCCCGGCGCCCGCCTCGCGGGGGTCTACGACTCCGACCCGGCCCGCGCCCGCGAAATCGGGGAGCGCTACGGCGCGCCCGTCTTCGACTCCATCGCGGAGCTGGCCTCGCACGTCCAGGCCGCCAGCATCGTGGTGCCCACAGACAGGCACGCCGAGATCGCGCTTCCCCTGATCGAAAAGGGGCTCCACCTGCTCGTCGAAAAGCCCATCGCCGCCACCCTCGAGGAATCCGAAGCCATGGTGGCCGCCGCCGCCCGGCGCGGCACCCTGCTCCAGGTGGGCCATGTCGAGCGGTTCAACCCCGTCATGTCCTTCCTCGAGGAGGCGCTCGTGCAGCCCCGCTTCATCGAGGCCACCCGCCTGGCCCCCTTCCCCCCCGCCCGCCCCGGGCTCGCCCCGCGCGGCACCGAAGTCAGCGTCGTGCTCGACCTCATGATCCACGACCTCGAGGTCATCCTCCACCTCGTGCGCTCCCCCCTCAAGGAGTTCCATGCCTGCGGCGTGCCCGTGCTCAGCACGAGCGAGGATATCGCCAATGTGCGGCTCCTCTTCGAGAACGGCTGCGTGGCCAACATCACGGCCAGCCGGGTCAGCCTGGAGAAGGTGCGCAAGATCCGGGTCTTCCAGCAGGACACCTACGTGTCGCTCGACTACCAGAACCAGACCGGACACCTGATGCGCCGCGAAAACGGGCAGATCGTCCCCTCCGAGGTGCCGATCGAAAAAGGGGACGCGCTCGAGCGCGAGCTCGCGTCGTTCATCGCCTGCGTGCGCGACCGGCACGAGCCGCTCGTGAGCGGCCGCCACGCCGCCGGGGCGCTCAAGCTGGCCATGGACATCTGCCGGCATATCCGGGCCGGAGGCTCCTGATGCCGCCCCAGTCCCTCATGATCATCGCGGGCGAAGTCTCGGGCGATATGCTCGCCGCGGGCCTGGTGCGGGCGCTCCGCCGGCGCGATCCCGCCCTCTCCTTCTTCGGCATCGGCGGCGACGAGCTGCGGAGCGCCGGGGTGGACGTCCTGCAGGATAACGCCGCGATGGCTGTCATGGGCTTCACCGAGGTGGTCGTGCGGCTGGCCTTTTTCCAGCGCGTCTTCAAGCGGATGGTCGAGGAAGCCCGGGCCCGCCGGCCCGCGGCCGTCATCCTGGTCGACTACCCCGGCTTCAACCTGCGGTTCGCCGGGAAGATGAAGGAGCTCGGCATTCCCGTCATCTTCTACGTCTGCCCCCAGGTCTGGGCCTGGAACCGGCGGCGGATCCCGAAGATGGCCCGCTCCGTGAACCGGCTCCTGACCATCTTTCCGTTCGAAAAAGAGCTACTCGCCGACTCCGGCATGAAGGTCGATTTCGTGGGCCACCCGCTGGTGGCGGCCACCCAGGCCCTGCGCGCGGCTCCGCCACAGCCCCTGCCCTGGGCCGGATCGCCCAGGCTGGCCCTGCTGCCCGGCAGCCGGCGCCATGAAATCGATCGCCTGCTTCCGGTGATGCTGGAAACCGCCGCGCGCCTGGAGCAGGACCATCCCGAACTATCCTGCCTCATCGCCGCCCCTTCGGCCGAGGCGGCCGAGGCGATGACCCGGCGGCTGACCGGCTATATGGGCCCGAAGCCGCGGCGGCTGGCCGTAGTCGGCGGACAGACCCGCGAAGTGCTCAAGCAGGCGGATGCCGCCGCCGTCGCCTCGGGCACCGCCACGGTCGAGACCGCCCTGATGCGCTGCCCCATGGCGGTCGTCTACCGGACCGCCCGCCTGACCTACCTGCTCGCCCGATTCCTGGTCCACGTTCCGTTCATCGGCATGGTCAACCTGGTGGCCGGGCGTGAAGTGTGCCCGGAATTGCTCCAGGACAACCTCACCCCCGCTTCCCTCGCCGCCGCGCTGAGCCCCCTTCTCCGGAAAACGCCCGAGCGCCAGGCCATGCTGGAAGGGCTGGACGAGGTCATCGTCCGCCTGGGCGCCCCCGGCGCCGAGGAGCGCGCCGCGGAAAGCGTGCTGGAAGAATTAAATGGCGCTCAAGGGACTGAGCGCCCTACCTGAAATAAGAAGTTCATCTTGGATTTCTGGCGGGAACCCTATAAGATCAAAGGCCGAATCAGGGAGTACGCCATGGATTATCTTTCCCGCGCCCGGGAAATCATGCAGATCGAGATCGAAGCCTTGCAGAAGGTGAACGATCATCTGGGAGCCGGCTTCGAGCAGGCCGCCGATCTGTTTGTCAAATGCCTCGCCAACGGGGGCAAGATCGTCGTCACCGGCATCGGCAAAAACCTGCCGATCGCCGAGAAAATATCCGCCACGCTCGCCAGCACCGGCTCCACCAGCGTCGTCCTGAATCCCGTGCAGGCCATGCACGGCGACCTCGGCATCCTGAGGCCAGAAGACGCCCTCCTGGCCCTCAGCTACAGCGGGGAGTCGGAGGAGATCATCAACCTCCTGCCCCTCGTGCGCCGGAACGGGCTGAAAATCGTGGCCCTGACCGGCTGCCCCGACAGCGCGCTCGGCCGCCACAGCGATGTGGTGATCCCGATCTCGGTCGACCGCGAGGCCTGCCCGTTCAACATGGCCCCCACCGCCTCCACCACCGTGACCCTGGCCGTGGGGGACGCGCTGGCCATCGTGCTGCTGGAGATGCGCGGATTCAATCGCGACGATTATGCCAAGCTCCACCCCAGCGGCGCCATCGGCCGCGCCCTGCTCCTGCGCGTGGGCGACATCATGCGGACGGGCGAGCGGCTCGCCTCGGCTCCTTCCGGCGTGCCGGTCCGCGACGTCCTGCTGGCCATGACCAACGCCCGCTCGGGCTCGGCGGGCATCATCGACGACGACGGCCGCCTGCTCGGCATATTCACCGATGGCGACCTGCGCCGCCAGCTCTCCAAGCGCCCGGGCGTCATGAATGACCGGATCGACGACGTTATGATCCGCAACCCGATCTGCATCACGCCCGAAGCGCTGGCCGTCGATGTGCTCAAGCTGTTCGAAACGCACAAGATCGACGACATCCTCGTGGTCGACCGCGTCTCGGGCAAGCTGGTTGGAGCCATCGACGTGCAGGACCTGCCCCGACTCAAAATTATGTAACCCCCATGGTATTCAGCTCCCTTCTATTCCTGTTCATCTTTCTTCCGCTCACGCTCGCCGCGTACTACCTGACCCCGGCGCGCTACCGGAACATCCCCGCTTTGCTGGCCAGCCTCCTTTTCTTCTCATGGGGGGCCCCCCGGATCGTTTTCCTCCTGGCCGGCACCAGCCTGGCCGATTACCTGGCCGGCCGCTGGCTCGCCCCGGGCCGTCTCACGGACCGCCGGCGCAACTGGCTGCTGGGCGCCGCGATCCTCCTGAACCTCGGCTTCCTGCTCTATTTCAAATACGCCAACTTCTTCGTCGACCAGGCCAACGCGCTGCTGGCCCTGACCGGCCTCCACCCGGTGACGTGGACCCGGGTCCTGCTGCCCATCGGCATCTCCTTCTTCACGTTCCACAAGATCAGCTATCTCGTCGACATCTACCGCGGCACGGCCCCGCCCGTCGCCTCCTACGGCCGCTATCTGCTGTACATCATCTTTTTCCCGCAGCTGATCGCGGGCCCCATCATCCGCTACCATGACGTGGCCCGGCAGCTGGGCAGCCGGTCCTATTCAACCGGCCAGTTCCTGGACGGCCTGTGGCGCTTTTCGCTGGGCCTGGGAAAAAAGGTGCTGCTCGCCAACACGCTCGGGCAGGCGGCCGACACCGCCTTTGGCGCCGGGCCCGACCAGCTTCCCTGCGGCGCCGCGTGGCTGGGCGTGATCGCCTACGCCCTGCAGATCTACTACGATTTCGCGGGCTATTCCGACATGGCCATCGGGCTCGGCCGGATGATGGGCGTTCATTTCCTGGAGAACTTCAATTTCCCGTACCTCTCCGCCAACATCACGGAGTTCTGGCGGCGCTGGCATATCTCCCTCGGCAACTTCATGCGCGAATACCTGTACATCCCCCTGGGCGGCAACCGGGGCTCGAAAGCGCGCACCTACTTCAATCTGTGGATCGTCTTCCTGGCCTCCGGCTTCTGGCACGGCGCGGCCTGGAACTTCGTGCTCTGGGGCTGTTTCCACGGCGTCTCCCTTTCCGTGGAGCGGTTCTTCAAGGACAAGGGCTTCCGCCCCCTGCCGCGAGCCGCCGCCATCCCGCTCACGTTCCTGCTCGTCTGCATGAGCTGGGTCCTCTTCCGCGCCGCCGACCTGGGGAGGGCCATCGACTACTTCCTCTCGCTGCTCAACGCCACATCGGCCGCCACGGGGCTGGGCAAAATGGACGACGCCTTCACAGACCCCCGCTTCGTCACGGCCCTCCTCGTGGCCCTGGCTGGCGCCTTCGGCCCCCTGCTGGGCCTTTCCCGCCTGATGCAGGCCGAAGGCGAGGGGGGCGAGCCTCTCCTGCCGGCCCCGTGTCTCGTGCGGCGCTTTGTCCTGTCCGCGGCGGTGGTCGTGGCGGCCGCCATGATCCTGGCCCTGGGCGGCTTCAACCCCTTCATCTACTTCCGGTTCTGACATGAGCGAAACACCCCTCCAACCCGCGCCTCCGATCCCGCCGGGCCGACTGTGGCTGCAGCGGATGCTCACGGCGCTGTTCGCCCTGCTGCTGGGGCTCCCCCTGTTCCAGCAGGTCACCCGGGCGATCCCTGAATCCTCCCTGGCCGGAGTGGAGTTCCGCCTGCCCAAGCCGGTGTTCTCCTGGCCCGCCTGGTTCGATGGCCGCTACGCCGCCAACGTTGAAAAATGGCTGCAGGGCGTCGTGGCGTTCCGAGGCACGCTGGTCCACCTGGCCTGCCAGGCCAACTACTCGCTCTTCAACCGGGTCGGCCTGAGCGGCGGCACGGAGATCACCTGCGGCCGCAAGCACTGGCTCTACGAAACCGCCTATATCAAAAGCGCCGTCCGGCAGCCCGACTTCTCGGCGGAAAAAGCGGCCCGCCTGGCCAAAAGGGCCGCGAAGCTGTCGCAGAAGCTCGCCGCCCGGGGCATCGCCTTCGCGGTGGTCATCGCGCCCAGCAAGGCGGAAGTGCTCCCGGAGCACCTGCCCGCCTCCGTCAAGCTGCCCCCCCGCTCGTCCGACACCGCCTATGCCCGCATCACCCGTGAATTGGAAAAGCAGAATGTCCCCGTGCTGGACGTGCGCAGCCTGTTCATCGGGCTGAAAAAGACCGAGCCGCACTTATTCCCCAAAACAGGGACGCACTGGAGCGCCTACTCGGCCTGGCTGGCCTGGCAACAGGTGGCCGGCGTGCTGGAGGCCCGCCAGCCCGGCACGCGGTTTGTTTCGCCGCCGCCCGCGCTGGTCATGAGCCCGCCGCTGGGGTCCGACGACGACCTGCTGCGCCTGTCCAACCTCTGGCGCTTCGAGCCCGGCGGCCCGAAGCCGCTGCCCTACCCCGTCGTGCCGCCGCCCCCCCCCGAATGGCGCGACCGCTACCAGGCGGTGGTGGTGGGCGACAGCTTCTGCCTGACGATGGTGGACGCCATGGCGCGCTCGGGACTGTTCCGCCAGATCGACGTGCTCTACTATTTCCAGCGGCGCTTCACCTACCCGGTGCCGTCCTTTGAAGCGGCGCCCGACCGCTTGCTCGCCGATACGGGCATCGATATGGGATCCCTGGATGTGGCGCATCTGGATTGGAAGCCCCTGCTCGACAACCGGCAGCTTGTCCTTCTCGTCATCAACGAGCTCCATCTCAAGAACATGGGCTGGGGCTCGATCGGGTCGATGCTCGCGGCGCTGGACAAAACGGCGCCTTAAGTCAGTGGACACGGCCGGGGACGGCCGTTATCAAATTATCCCTTTCGCGACCGGCGGAGAACCGCCGGCTCCATTTCAATCATAGGGGTAATCCGCGTAATCCCTAGCGGTCTTCTCGATGGCCAATCACACGCGGCCGGCGCGGAGGCCGGCCCTCCGTACAGGGATGACAGGCCAGTTTCCCGTGCGCGGAGCGCCCGGGCCACCTTAAACGCATAGTATTCCGCTGTTTAATCCCTGTAATCCTGTCTAAAAGCCCTAAGCCCTTTCGCTAACGGCCGGGAACGGCCGTCTCCATTTCAAGCATGGGTAATCCGTGTGATCCGTGAAATCCGTGGTTGTTTCGTCGAACACCCTGCAGATCATGAAGCACTGTGGCCGGCGCGGAGGCCGGCCCTCCATTAAATCCATCGAATCAGCGGATGAAGAGAACGGCAAGCAGGCCCACGACCAGGCAATACGGGCCGAAAAACCACAGCTTATTCGAGGACAGCAGCTTGTTCAGTGTCGTCATTGCCAGGTAGCCGGCGATGGCGGCAACCACAAAGCCAATCGCCAGGTTTCCGGCCGACACATCCGTGGGCGCTCCGGCCTTCGCCGCCTTAAAGACGGTCAGCACCAGCGCGCCGCCAATCAGCGGAATCGCCATCAGGAACGAAAACTGGGCCGACTCCTTCCCTTCCACCCCGACCAGCCGGCCGGCCGTGATCGTGGTGCCCGAGCGGCTGACGCCCGGCAGCAGCGCCGCGATCTGGGCAATGCCAATCTTCAGCGCCTGGGGAATCGTCACGCGTCCCGATAGGGATGCCGGCCTGAAAATCCGCGGCAACAGCAGCATGAAGCCCGTGATCATCAGGCAAAAGCCCACCAGCCGCACGCGGTAATACGCCACGATGGCCAGTAGCGTGCCGCCGTGAAGCACCGCCTCCATCAACGCGCCGCGCGATTCCAGATGCAGCAGGGCTTTCCCCAACACCAGATGACCCGAACTGCTCACGGGAAGGATTTCGGTCACCCCCTGCACCAGCGCGAGAACGGCCACTTTGATGGTTTCGGAGATCATGGGCGGGCTCCTGTTTAAATGCGATCCGGCGTCTCGATTCCCAGCAAGGTCAATCCCTGGCGCAGAACGCGCTCCGTCACCGCGGAGAGGCGGATGCGGCTCTCCCGCACCCCCTCCGGAGCGGTCAGGAACGGCACGTTCTGGTAATAGGTGCTGTAGGCCTGGGACAGATCGTAGAGATAATCCGCCAGCACATTGGGGCGGTAGTTTTCGGTGGCGCGGACCGCCGCCTCCGGGAACCGGGCCAGGCGCAAGGCCAGCGCGCGGCTCGCGGGATCGTCGGTCAGGATCGGCGCCGCGTCGTAGCTCCCGTTCGGGAAGCGGTCGCGGTATTTATCGCGCACGCTGGCAATACGGGCGCAGGCATACTGCAGGTACGGAGCCGAATTGCCGTTCAAGGCCAGCGCCTTGTCCCACGTGAAGGTGATCAGCGTTTGGGGGTTCTGGCTCAGGTCCGCGTAGCGAACCGCGCCCAGGCCCACGCACCGCGCCACTTCCTTCTGCGTCTCCGGCGCCATGGTGGGGCTGGCCGTCTGCACCAGCGCCAGCGCCCGCTGCTCCGCCTCGTCGAGCAGGCGCTCCAGCTTGATCACGTTGCCCTGGCGGGTGGAGAAGGTCCCTTCGGGCAGGCGCATGAGGCCGAACCAGACATGCACCAGCTCCGTCTTCACGCCCAGCTTCCGGACCACGGAAAAGAACTGCCTGAAATGCAGCTGCTGCCGCTCGTCGGTCACATAGACAATCCGGTCGGGATTGAACTCCTCCACCCGGTTCAGCACGGTGGCGATGTCGGTGGTGGCATAATTGAAGCCCCCGTCGCTCTTGCGGACCAGGCAGGGCGGCAGCTTCTCATCCTCCAGGAACACCACCTGGGCGCCCTCGCTCTCCTCGGCCAGGCCCGCCTTCTGCAGCCGCTCAACCAGGCCGGCCAGCAGGTCGCGATAATGACTCTCCCCGCGCGTCAGGTCGAAGGAAACGCCAAGCCGCTTGTAGATGCGATCGAACTCCGCCATGCTCAGCGCGATGAACTGGTTCCACAGGGCCGTGTTTTCCGGGTCGCCATTCTGGAGCTTCACCAGCTCGCGCTTGGCCGCGGCGAGCCACTCGGGATCGGCCTTGGACTGCTCGTAGCTCTTGACGTAAATGCGCTCCAGCTCCTCCACCGGATTCTCGGCCAGCGCGGCTTGGTCGGCAAAATGGCGGAAGCCCATGATGATGATGCCGAACTGGGTGCCCCAGTCGCCCAGGTGATTGTCCGCCAGCACCCGGTAGCCGAGAAAGCGGTGCATGCGGTCGAGGGCGTTGCCGATGACGGTGGAGCGGATATGCCCGATGTGCATGGGCTTGGCCACGTTGGGGCTGGAATAATCCAGCACCACGGTGCGGCCGGCTCCGATCTGGGGAACGCCGCAGTGGGCGTCGGCGGCCTGCTCCTCCACGGCCTGCGCCAGGGCTTCGGGCTTGAGGAAGAAATTGATGAACCCCGGGCCGGCGATCTCGGCCTTGGCCACGCAGGGCGGCAGCTCGGCGCCGGCCAGAACGGCCTCCGCCACGTCGCGGGGATTGCGCTTGAGCGCCTTCGCCGCGCCCATGATGCCGTTGCACTGGTAATCGCCAAACTCATCGTTGGCCGACGTGGTCACCGAGGCCACC
>CAXNFL010000025.1:0-13776 GCA_964201555.1 Kiritimatiellia bacterium | reverse complement strand
CAGCGCGGCCGACGGCTCCGGGCTGGCCCGCCTGCGCGAGGCCCTGATCCGCGCCGCGCCCGAGGATTTCCTGACGCCGGCCACGATTATTGGCGACCTGATCCGGCCCGGGCAGACCGTGGTGCTGGTGGTGCCGATTGACAAGGAGGCGCCGAAGGGCCGGCTGATCCTGCCCCAGGTCCAGGTGCTGCGCGATATCCTGGACCAGGACGCCTGCGCGCTGGTGGTCAAGGAGCGCGAGCTGGCCTCGACGCTGAAAGAGCTGAAGAATCCGCCCGCGCTGGTGATCACGGACAGCCAGGCGTTCCTGAAAGTGGCGGCGGACACCCCGCCCGAAGTGCCGATGACCAGCTTTTCGGTGCTGTTTGCGCGGTTCAAGGGCGATCTGTTTCCGCTGGCGCAGGGGGCGTTTACGCTGACGAACCTGAAGCCCGGCAGCCGCGTGCTGATGGCGGAGGCCTGCACGCACCACCCGATTTGCGACGACATCGGGCGGGTCAAGATTCCGCGCTGGCTGGAGCAGAGCGTGGGCGGCAAGCTGGATATCGTGACCGTGCCCGGCCGCGACTTCCCGGAGGATGTGAAGTCGTTCGACCTGATCATCCACTGCGGGGGCTGCATGCTGACCCGGCGCGAGATGCTGATCCGCATTGAGCGGGCCAAAGAGGCGGGCGTGGCCATCACCAACTACGGCCTCGCCATTGCCGCCTGCCTGGGAATTCTGAAAAGGGCCCTGGGCCCGTTTCCCGGGGTGCTGGAGAGAGCGCAAGGGACAAAAGGGACTTAAGAGACCTAAGGGCTTAAGTCTCTTTGGTCCTTTAAGTCGTTTTCTTATTGTGTTCCCAGATGTCTTCGCCGAACTTGTGCCATGCGTTCCCGCAAGCCGCCTTCACGGATGAAGGCTTGTTCCAAGCTGCGGATCTGCCGGTCCAGAAGATAATTCGTGACCCGGACTAATCCGAGAATGACATTCGCGCTAATTTCAGGATCGGCATGTTCGATGCCTTTCTTGAACGTGCCGTAAGTTGCGTTGGACTGCCGATTCAATTCCCGGAGGCGGTGCACATAGGCATGCTCCAGCGGCCATTCCTTCAAGCCTTTTGATCGAAGGAAGTCGCGGTAATCCTCCAGAAGTTCTTCGAGGCTGGCCCTCGCCACATTGGTCAGTTTGATTTCCATTTCTTTCGAGGTGCCGGAGGCTTGGCTGCCTTCGATAATGTTCTGCTTGCCCGACCGGGCCGCCTGGACCATCTGGTCAACCGTTCGGTCCCGGGGATGCAAGAATCGGTTGCAGAAATAGACGGTGGCATCGTAAACGATTTCCGATTTCCGGTAAGAGGCTAAGGAGCGATAGCCGCCATGAGGGGGAATAAAGGATCCAGGCATTGGAAGATTCCGAATGGCAGGGATCGCAAGGGAGTGTCAATAAAGAGCAATTTATGAGTTCCGGTTTCCCTTGTCACTTAAAAAGAGAAGGGACTATAGAAACTTAAAGGACCCAAGGGACTTAAGTCCCTTGGGTCCTTTAAGTCCTTTTCTTTTTTTGCGACAAATTTGTAACTACAGTTTGAAAAATGAGACAAATTTGTCTGTATCAATGACTTCGAATTGTGTTTTCAAACAATTTTGTGCATAATAATGTCTAAGTTACACGCTTGGCATATTCCCTGCTTCATTAACAACGAAGGTTCAACCGGGAGCGCATGCAGTGAAAGCCGTTGGTTTATATGATCCCCAGAACGAGCATGACGCCTGTGGCGTAGGCTTTGTGTTGAACTTGAACGGGAAGCCTGAGCACGCGATCGTGCGCAAGGGGATTGAAGTGCTCGTGAACCTGCTTCACCGCGGGGCCACGGGCGCCGATGCCCAGACCGGCGATGGCGCCGGCTTGCTTGTGCAGGTTCCCGACGTCTTTTTCCGGGCTGTGACCTCGGAGCTTGGCATGGCCCTGCCGGCGGCCGGCGCGTACGGCGTCGGCATGCTCTTCATGCCGCGCGATCCGCAGCGGCGCCAAAGCTGCCAGGCGACACTTGAAAAAGTGGCCGCGGAAGAGGGGCTGACCTGCCTCGGCTGGCGCGAGGTGCCCGTGGACCCGCAGGCCGTGGGCGAGACCGCCCGGGCCGTGATGCCGGAAGTGCGCCAATGCTTCCTGGCCGCGCCCAATCTTTCGGGCGAGGCCCTGGAGCGCAAGCTTTACGTGGTGCGGAAGCAGGCGGAGAATCGCGCCGGCTTCCCGCCCGACGGCGCCGACGGCTTTTATATCGCCAGCCTCTCCTGCCGCACGATCGTCTACAAGGGCATGATGATCGCCCCCCAGGTGCCGCAGTTCTACCCCGACCTTTGCGACGCCCGCTTCGCCAGCGCGGTGGCCGTGGTGCATCAGCGCTACAGCACCAACACCTTTCCCTCCTGGCCGCTGGCCCAGCCCTTCCGCTTCCTGGCGCACAACGGCGAAATCAACACCCTCCGCGGCAACCGCAACTGGATGAAGTCGCGCGAGCGCAACCTGAAGTCCGACCTTTTTGGCGCGGACATCGCCAAATTGTCGCCCATCCTGGAGGCGGCGACCAGCGACTCCGGCAACCTGGACAACGCCCTCGAGCTGCTTTTCCTGGGCGGCCGCCCGCTCGAGCACGCCATGCTGATGCTCATGCCCCAGGCCTGGGGCGTGAAATATCCGATGGGCCCCGACCTGCGCGGCTTCTTCGAGTATCACGCCGGGCTCATGGAGCCCTGGGACGGCCCCGCCGCCGTCGCGTTCACCGACGGCCGGCTCGTGGGCGCCACGCTCGACCGCAACGGCCTGCGGCCGGCCCGCTACACGGTGACGCGCCAGGGGTTCATGGTCTTCGCCTCCGAGGCGGGAGTCCTGGACATTCCCGCCGAGGACGTGGTGGAAAAAGGGGCGCTGCGGCCCGGCCAGATGATCCTGGCCGACCTGTCCACCGGCCGGCTGATGAAGGATTACGAGGTCAAGATGCGCCTGGCCCGCCGCCAGCCCTACCGCCGCTGGGTGGAGGAGAACCGCATCGACGTCCACGGCTTCTTTAACGCCGTTGGCGCCGTGGCGCCCGAGGCGGCCAGCCTGCATACGAGCCAGCTGCTGTTCGGGTACACCCGCGAGGATCTCGACCTGATCCTGGAAGCCATGGCGGCCAAGGCGTCGGAGCCCGTCGGCTCCATGGGCGCCGACCAGCCGCTGGCCGTGCTCTCCGAAAAGCCGCAGCTGCTTTATTGGTATTTCAAGCAGCTCTTCGCGCAGGTCACCAACCCGCCCATCGATCCCATCCGCGAAGAGCTGGTCATGTCGCTGATGACCTTCATCGGCAACACCGACCAGATCCTGGAGGAGAAGCCCTCCCACGCCCGCCTCGTGAAGCTCAAATATCCCGTGCTGGCCAACGAGGACCTGGACCGCATCCGCACCCTGAACCTGGACGATTTCCGCAGCGTCACGCTTTCCGCCGGATTCTCCCTGCCGGCGGA
The DNA here is from genome assembly GCA_964201555.1 of Kiritimatiellia bacterium. Taxonomy (GTDB): domain Bacteria; phylum Verrucomicrobiota; class Kiritimatiellia; order CAIKKV01; family CAIKKV01; genus CAIKKV01. The sequence goes on along the minus strand of CAXNFL010000025.1, from coordinate 10,290 downwards.
CGGGCGCGAGCTCGGGCAGGCGCTCGACCTCCTGTGCGCCGAGGCGGAGGCGGCCATCCGGGGCGGCGCCCGGATCGTCATCCTGAGCGACCGCAACCTGCCGGCCGATGAAGCGCCGATCCCGGCCCTGCTGGCGGTTTCCGCGGTCAACCAGCACCTGGTCCGCCAGGGCGTCCGCACCCGCACCAGCCTGCTGGTGGAGACGGGCGAGGCCCGCGAGGTCATGCATATGGCCCTTCTCCTGGGCTTTGGCGCCTCGGCGGTCAACCCCTACCTGGCCTTCGAGTCGGTGGCCGATCTGGCCCTGCGCGGCGCGCTTTCGGCCAAGGTCGACGTCGCCACCGCCATTGAGAATTACATCAAGGCCTGCTGCAAGGGGCTGCTCAAGATCATGTCCAAGATGGGCATCTCCACCCTCCGCAGCTACCGCAACGCGCAGGTCTTCGAGATCGTGGGCTTGAATCGCGAGGTGAGCGAGCGCTATTTCACCGGCACCGCCTCGCGCATCGGCGGCATCGGGCTTTCCGAGATCGCGGCCGAGGCGCTGGCCCGCTGGCGGCTGGCCCACCGCGAAAAACCGGCCCTCCTGCCGTCCGGCGGGCAATACCGCTTCCGGCTCGACGGCGAGCGCCACCTGTGGACACCCGAGACCATCTCCCTGCTCCAGCAGGCCACCCGCACGGGCGATCCGGCCCTCTATAAGCGCTATGCCGAGCTGATCAACAACCAGGCGGAAAAGCTGAGCACCCTGCGGGGCCTGTTCGACTTTACCCCCGGCCCCTCCGTGCCGATCGAGGAAGTGGAGCCGGCCGAGTCGCTGGTCAGGCGGTTTGTCACCGGCGCCATGAGCTTCGGCTCGCTGAGCCGCGAGGCGCACGAAACGCTGGCCGTGGCCATGAACCGGCTGGGCGGCCGCAGCAACAGCGGCGAGGGCGGGGAGGACCCGGCCCGGTACAAGCGCCTGCCCAACGGGGACAGCCGCTGCAGCGCCACCAAGCAGATCGCCAGCGGCCGCTTCGGCGTCACGGCGGAATACCTGGTGAACGCCACGGAGCTGCAGATCAAGATCGCCCAGGGCGCGAAGCCCGGCGAGGGCGGGCAGCTGCCGGGCCACAAGGTCGACCGCGAAATCGCCCGCGTGCGGCACGCCACGCCCGGGGTGACCCTGATTTCGCCCCCGCCGCACCATGACATCTATTCGATCGAAGACATCGCCCAGCTGATCTACGACCTGAAGAACGCCAACGACGAGGCGCGCGTGTCGGTGAAGCTGGTCTCCGAGGTGGGCGTGGGCACCGTGGCGGCGGGCGTGGCCAAGGCGCGGGCCGACATGATCCTCATCAGCGGCTACGACGGGGGCACGGGCGCCTCGCCGCTCTCCTCGATCAAGCATGCGGGCGCGCCGTGGGAGCTGGGGCTTTCCGAGACCCAGCAGACGCTGATGCTGAACCGCCTGCGCAGCCGGGTGCGGCTTCAGGTGGACGGCCAGCTCAAAACCGGCCGCGATGTGGTGGTGGGGGCGCTGCTGGGGGCGGAGGAGTTCGGGTTCGCCACGGCCCCGCTGGTCGTGTGCGGCTGCGTGATGATGCGCAAATGCCAGAACAACACCTGCCCGGTGGGCGTGGCCACCCAGGATCCCGAGCTGCGCAAGCGCTACAGCGGCAAGCCGGAATATGTCATCCAGTTCTTCACCTTCATCGCCGAGGAGGTGCGCGTCCTCATGGCGAAGCTCGGCTTCCGCACGTTCGACGAAATGGTGGGCCGGAGCGACCGGCTGGATGTGAACCGGGCCATCACGTTCTGGAAGGCGCGCGGGCTCGATTTTTCCAAGATTTTCCACCAGGTCCCGGAGGGCCCGCGCCGCTGCCTGGAGAAGCAGGATCACGGCTTGGAGCAGGCGATGGATTACGCGCTGCTGCCGCGGGTCGAATCCGCCATCGCGGGCGGGCCGCCGGCGACCCTCTCCGGGCTGGCGATCCGGAACGTGCACCGCACGGTCGGCGCCGTCATCTCCAGCCGCATCGCCCGGCTCCACGGCCATGCCGGCCTGCCGGCGGACCGCATCACCCTGTCCTTCACGGGCGCGGCCGGCCAGAGCTTCGGCGCTTTCGCGGCGCACGGGCTCACCCTGCTGCTGCAGGGCGAGGCGAACGACTTCGTGGGCAAGGGGCTGTCGGGGGGGCGGATCATCATCCGGCCCTATCCGGGCGCGGCGTATGATCCCTCCCGCAACGTGATCGCCGGCAACGTCATGCTCTATGGCGCCACGGCCGGCGAGGTGTTCGTCAACGGCCAGGCCGGCGAGCGCTTCTGCATCCGCAACAGCGGCGCCACGGCCGTCGTGGAAGGCTGCGGCGATCACGGGTGCGAGTACATGACGGGCGGCCGGGCGGTGGTCCTGGGGCCCACGGGCGTCAATTTTGCCGCCGGCATGAGCGGCGGCATTGCCTACGTGTACGATGAAACCGGCAGCTTCGACTCCTGCTGCAACCTTGAAATGGTGGACTTGGACCTGGTCCTGACGCCGGCGGACGAGCGCGAGCTGAAGGGCCTGCTGGAGCGGCATGCGGCCCTGACGGGCAGCCCCAAGGCCAAAGCGCTCCTGGCCGACTGGGAGAACGCGCGGATCCGCTTCGTCAAGGTCTTCCCGATGGAATACCGCCGTGTCCTGGGCCAGATGATGCTGGAGGATGCGGCCACCGCCCGGGCGGAAGTGATGAGGCAGTAGAAGAGAAATGTCAGACGGGTCGGACGGGTCGGAGAACTTTATGAAAACTGAAAACATCAACAAAGATCGCGCCTTTTTTGAGATTCCCCGGAAGGATCCCGGGTATCGTCCCGTGGAGGAGCGCGTCAAGGATTACAGGCCCGTTGAGCGCCGCCTGACGGATGACGAGCTGAAGCGGCAGGCGAGCCGCTGCATGGATTGCGGCACGCCGTTTTGCCATGGCATGGCCTGTCCGCTGGGCAACCTGGTGCCGGAGTTCAACCGGCTGGCCGGCCAGAGCCGCTGGCAGGAGGCGCTGGAGGTGCTGCTGTCGACCAGTCCTTTTCCGGAGTTCACGGCCCGGATCTGTCCCGCCCTCTGCGAGGGCTCCTGCGTCTGCGGGCTGGGGGGCGAGGCCGTGACGGTCCGGCAGATCGAGCTGGAGATCATTGAGCGGGGCTTTGAAGCGGGGTGGGTGAAGCCCCTGCCGCCCGCCGTGCGCAACGGGTTTCGGGTGGCGGTGATCGGCTCCGGCCCGGCGGGACTGGCCGCGGCGCAGGAGCTGAACCGGGCGGGCTGCCTGGTGACGGTGTACGAGCAGGCCCCGAAGGCGGGCGGGATTCTTCGCTATGGCATTCCCGACTTCAAGCTCGACAAGGCGGTGGTGGACCGGCGGATCGAGCTGATGAAGGCCGAGGGCGTGGTTTTCGAATGCGGGGTGGAGGCGGGGCGCGATCTGTCCGTGCGGTTCCTCCTGGACCGGCACCAGGCCCTGGTGTTGGCCTGCGGGTCGCGGGCGCCGCGCGACATCAAGGCTCCCGGCCGGGAGCTGGCCGGCGTTCATTTGGCGCTTGAGTACCTGACCCGGCAGAACCGGCTGAACGAGGGGGAGCGGCCGGGAGAGTCGGTGATTTCCGCCCTGGGCCAGGACGTCGTCGTGATTGGCGGGGGCGATACGGGGTCCGACTGCGTCGGCACGGCCATTCGCCAGGGCGCGCGCTCCGTGCTGCAGCTGGAGATCATGCCCCCGCCGCCCGCCTGCCGGGCGGCGGGAAACCCCTGGCCGCAATGGCCCGTGGTGGCCAAGGAGACCAGCAGCCACAAGGAGGGCTGCGCCCGGCGGTGGTGCGTGGCCACCCAGGCTTTTCTCGGGACCGAGGGGCGGGTTCGGAGCCTTCGGGCCGTCGAGGTCGAATGGCGGGTGGTGACCGCGGGCGGACGGCCGCAGCCCGTTGAAAAGCCGGGCACCGAGTTCACCGTCCCGGCGGGGCTGGTGCTCCTGGCCCTGGGCTTTACGGGCCCTGTCCGGCATGGCCTTCTGGAGCAAATTCGCGCCGCCGAGGGCTCGGCCCCGGGGCTTCCGCGGGGAGCCGATGGCGCCGTGGCCGGCCATCCGGGCGTCTACGCCGTGGGCGATGCCGCCTTGGGCCCTTCGCTGGTCGTCCGGGCCGTGGCCGATGGCCGCCGGGTGGCCCGCGAGGTGGTGGCGAGTCTCGTGAAAGCGTGACAAACGGGTGTGAAGGATGGTATAAAGGCTGCTTGTGGTTTTAAGCCCCTCAAACGGAGACAAGGGAATGGAAAGCGATGAACCGAAGGAGTCTTGCGGCATCTTCGGATTGTATGGGCATCCCCGGGCGGCAAACCTGATTTACCAGGGCTTGTTTTCGCTTCAGCACCGCGGCCAGGAAGGCGCGGGCATTGTGGTCTCGGACGGCAAGAAGGTGCGCTCCGTCAAGGGCATTGGCCTGCTGAACGAAGTGATGACGAAGGGGTCGCTCGACCCCCTGGTGGGCAGCCTGGGCATTGGCCACGTGCGGTATTCGACCACCGGCTCCTCGCGCATCCAGAATGTGCAGCCGCTGGTGGCCGAGTGCGTGGACGGCCTGTGGGCGGTGGCGCACAACGGAAACCTGGTCAACGCGGAAAATCTCCGGCGGATGTACCAGGAGGCCGGCTCCATCTTCCAGACCAGCACGGACAGCGAGGTGCTGCTCCACCTGCTGGCCGACCCCCTGTTCCGCAACCGGCCCAAGCGGGTGTCGCGCGCGCTGTCCGAGCTGCGGGGCGCCTTCTCCTTCCTGCTCATGACCCCGCACTCGGTCATGGCGGCGCGCGATCCCTGGGGCTTCCGGCCGCTGGCGATCGGGCGGCTGGGCGAGGCCTGGCTGTTCGCCAGCGAGACGTGCGCCATCGCGCAGGTCGGCGGCACCTACCTGCGGGACGTGCAGCCCGGCGAGGTGGTGATCGTGGATGAGACGGGCATGCGCGCGCATGCCTTCTGCGAAGCCTGCCCGCGGCGCTCGCAATGCGTGTTCGAGCTGGTTTACTTCGCGCGGCCCGACAGCCGCGTGTTCGGCTGCAGCGTGCACGACGTCCGGCTCCAGTATGGCAAGCAGCTGGCCAAGGAGCACCCCGTGGCGGCGGATGTCGTGATCGCCGTGCCGGACAGCGGCAACTCCGCGGCGCTGGGCTATTCGCGCGGCAGCGGCATTCCGCTGGATTACGGGTTCATCCGCAACCACTACGTGGGCCGCACGTTCATCATGCCCGAGGCGGGGCAGCGCGGCGAAAGCGTGGACCTGAAGCTGGCCGTGCTGACCGAGGTGGTGCGCGGCAAGCGGGTGGTCGTGGTGGACGACTCGATCGTGCGCGGCACGACGGCCAAGCGGCGCGTCGACATGCTGAAGGCGGCCGGGGCGAAGGAGGTGCACATGCGCATCTCGTGTCCGCCCACGATCAACCCCTGCTTTTTCGGGATCGATTTCCCGACCCGCGAGGAGCTGATCGCGGGCCACAAGTCGGTTGAGGAGATCCGGGCCTTCCTGGGCGCGACCTCGCTGGGCTACCTGAGCGTGGAGGGGCTTCTGTCCCCGTTTCCCAATCCGGCCGATTTCTGCACCGCCTGTTTCACGGGGGATTATCCGATTCCCGGCGAACCGACCGGCGGCAAAAAGTCACTGGAGCGGGAATAGGAGGCGCGATGAAAGAGAAGACCAGGCATATCTTTGTCACCGGCGGCGTCGTCTCCTCCCTGGGGAAAGGGCTGACGGCGGCGTCGCTCGCCCTCCTGCTGACCCGGCGCGGCTACAAGGTGAAGCTGCAGAAGATGGATCCCTACATCAACGTGGATCCCGGAACCATGTCGCCCTACCAGCACGGCGAGGTGTACGTGACCGAGGACGGGGCCGAGACGGACCTCGACCTGGGCCACTACGAGCGCTTCACGGGCGAGCCCTGCGGGCGGACCAGCAATTACACGACGGGCCGGATCTACAGCGCCGTGATCGCGCGCGAGCGCGAGGGCGGCTACCTGGGCAAGACGGTCCAGGTGATTCCCCACGTGACCGACGAGATCAAGGCCGCGATCCGCTCGGCGGCCGGCCCCGACACGGACATCGTGATCACCGAGATCGGCGGCACGGTGGGCGACATCGAGTCCCACCCCTTCCTCGAGGCGATCCGCCAGTTCCGGCATGAGATCGGGCGGAAGAACGGCCTCTTTGTCCACGTCACGCTGGTGCCGTACATCAAGGCGGCGGGCGAGATGAAGACGAAGCCCTCCCAGCAGTCGGTGACGATCATGCAGGGCCTCGGCCTGGTGCCCGACATCCTGATCTGCCGCTGCGAGCACTCGATGCAGAAGGAGCACCGCGACAAGCTGGCGCTGTTCTGCAACGTCAGCGAGGAGCTGGTGATCGAGGAGAAGGACGTCGCCCACACGATTTACGAGGTGCCGCTCGACCTGAACCGGCAGGAGCTGGACGTGTACGTCCTGGAGTTGCTGGGGCTGCACGTCAACAAGATCGACATCACCGACTGGCGCGCCATGGTGGAGACGCTGATCCATCCGCCGCACGGCGAGGTGGAGGTCGCGGTCGTGGGCAAATACATCACCCTGCGCGACGCGTACAAGAGCATTTACGAGGCCCTGACCCACGCCGGCGGGGCGAACGGCGTCAAGGTCAACGTGCGGATGGTGGAGTCCGAGGAGATCGAGGCCCGCGGGGCCGAGGCGATGCTCACGGGCGTGGCCGGCATCCTGGTGCCGGGCGGATTCGGCGGGCGCGGGGTGGAGGGCAAGATCGCCGCCGTGCGCTACGCGCGCGAGCGGAAGATTCCCTTCTTCGGCATCTGCCTGGGCATGCAGTGCGCGGTCATGGAGTTCGCGCGGAACGTCTGCGGCCTGGCCGGCGCCAACAGCACGGAGTTCGAGGAGCAGACGGCGCACCCGGTGATCCACCTCATGGAGAGCCAGAAGACGGTGCGGGCGAAGGGCGGCACGATGCGGCTGGGGGCCTATCCCTGCGCGCTGAAGGATGGAACGCACGCCCGGGCCGCGTACGCGGGCGCCTCGGTCAGCGAGCGCCACCGCCACCGCTATGAGTTTAACAACGCCTACCGCGAGGTCATGGCCCGGGAGGGCCTGGTCTTCAGCGGGTTGTCCCCGGATGGGGAGCTGGTGGAGCTGGTCGAGCTGAAGGGCCATCCGTGGTTCGTGGCCTGCCAGTTCCATCCGGAGTTCCAGTCCACGCCGCTCAAGGCCCACCCGCTCTTCAGCGGGTTCGTGGCGGCGGCGGTGCGGGCGCGGCCGGGTCAGGCGTAACGGAGCGACGGGGGGAAGGGCGAGATGCCAAAGCGGACGGACATCAAGAAAATCATGCTGATCGGCTCGGGGCCGATCGTCATCGGCCAGGCCTGCGAGTTCGATTATTCGGGCGTGCAGGCCTGCAAATCGCTGCGTGAAGAGGGCTACGAGATCGTGCTCGTGAACTCGAACCCGGCGACGATCATGACCGATCCCGAGTTCGCGGACCGGACCTACATCGAGCCGCTGACGCTGGAGTTTGTCACCGAGATCATCCGCCGCGAGCGGCCCGACGCCCTGCTGCCCACGCTGGGCGGGCAGACGGCCCTGAACCTGGCCATGGAGCTGGCGGGCGCCGGCGTGCTGGAGCGCTATGGCGTCGAGATGATCGGCGCGCGCCCCGAGGTCATCCGCAAGGCGGAGGACCGCGGCCTCTTCAAGGCCGCCATGCAGAAGATCGGGCTCGATTCGCCGCGCAGCGACTCGGCGCACACGCTGGAGGAAGCCCGGAAGGTGCGCGACGCGCTGGGCGGCACCTACCCGCTCGTGATCCGGCCGGGCTTCACGATGGGCGGCACCGGCGGCGGCATTGCGCGGGACGAGAAGGAGTTTGAGCAGATCGTGGAGCGCGGGCTCAGCTACAGCCCCACCTCCGAGGTGCTGATCGAGGAGTCGATCGAGGGCTGGAAGGAGTTCGAGCTCGAGGTCATGCGCGACCGGCGCGACAACTGCGTGATCGTCTGCTCGATCGAGAACATCGACCCCATGGGCGTGCACACCGGCGACAGCGTCACGGTGGCGCCGGCCCTGACCCTGACCGACCGCGAGTACCAGCTGATGCGCGACGCCTCGCTGGCCGTGATGCGCGAGATCGGCGTCGACACGGGCGGCTCGAACGTGCAGTTCGCCCTGAACCCGGCGAACGGGCGGATGGTGGTCATCGAGATGAACCCGCGCGTGTCGCGGTCGTCGGCCCTGGCCTCCAAGGCCACCGGCTTCCCGATCGCCAAGATTGCCGCCAAGCTGGCCGTCGGCTACACGCTCGACGAGCTGCGCAACGACATCACCAGCGAAACCCCGGCCTGCTTCGAGCCGTCCATCGATTACATCGTGACCAAGATCCCGCGGTTCACGTTCGAGAAATTCCCGGGCGCCGAAGACCGCCTCGGCACGCAGATGAAGTCCGTGGGCGAGACGATGAGCATCGGCAAGAGCTTCAAGCAGTCGTTCCAGAAAGCGCTGCGCTCGCTGGAAACCGGCCGCGCCGGCTTCGGCGCGGACGGCCGGGACGGCAAGCTCGGCACGCTGCCCGACGCGGAGCTGGAAACGCTGCTGATCCGCGGAAACGCCCAGCGGTTTTTTGCCATCCGGCTCGCGTTCAAGCGCGGGTGGGGGGTGGAGCGGATCGCCACGCTGACGCTGATGGACCGCTGGTTCCTGCGCGAGTTCGAGGAGCTGGCGGCCTTCGAGGAGGCGATCGCCGGCGCCGGGTCGCTGGCGGGGCTGGCCGCCGATCCGGCCCTGTTCCGGCAGGCCAAGGAGTTCGGGTACTCCGACCGGCAGATCGCGTTCCTGGTCCAGTCCGACGAGGACGCCGTGCGCCGGGCGCGCGGGCCGCTGGGGCTGGAGCCGGTGTTCGGCATGGTCGACACCTGCGCCGCCGAGTTCACCGCCTTCACGCCGTATTACTATTCGACCTATACGCCGCCCGAAACGCGGAGCGCCTACGCCGCGCCGGTCAAGGCCAAGGCCGGGAGCCGCGGCCGGATCATGATCCTGGGCGGCGGGCCGAACCGGATCGGCCAGGGCATCGAGTTCGACTACTGCTGCGTGCATGCGGCCTTCGCCCTGCGCGACGCCGGGTTCGAGACGATCATGGTCAACAGCAACCCGGAGACCGTGTCGACGGACTACGACACGAGCGACCGGCTCTATTTCGAGCCGCTGACGCTCGAGGACGTGCTGGCCGTCTACGCGCGCGAGCAGTGCACGGGCGCGATCGTCCAGTTCGGCGGGCAGACGCCGCTCAACCTGGCCCGCGGCCTGGAGCGCAATGGCGTACCTGTTATCGGGACATCGCCGGCCATGATCGACGTGGCCGAGGACCGCAAGCTGTTTTCCGAGGTGGTCGAGAAGCTGGGCATCCGGCAGCCGGCCAACGGCATCGCGAAGAATCTCGAGGAGGCCGAGGCGATCGCGGCCCGGATCGGGTTCCCCGTGCTGGTGCGCCCGTCGTTCGTGCTGGGCGGCCGGGCGATGGTGATCGTCTATGATCCCACGATGCTCGCGCGCTACGTCCGCGAGGCGGTGGAGGTCTCCGACAGCCGGCCCGTGCTGATCGACCATTTCCTGGAGAGCGCGGTCGAGGTGGACGTGGACTGCCTGTCCGACGGCGAGACGTCGGTCATCGGCGGCATCATGGAGCACGTCGAGCTGGCGGGCATCCACTCGGGCGACAGCGCCTGCACGCTGCCGCCGCCGACCCTGTCGAAGGAGATCCAGGCGGTCATCCGCGCCCACACCCATGCGCTGGCGAAGGAGCTGAAGGTCTGCGGGCTCATGAACATCCAGTTCGCCGTGCAGGGGGAGACCGTGTACGTGCTCGAGGTGAATCCCCGGGCGTCGCGCACCGTGCCCTTCGTGAGCAAGGCGACGGGCGTGCCCCTGGCCAAGCTGGCGGCGCTGTGCATGGCCGGCTACAAGTTGAAGGACCTGGGGTTCACCACCGAGTTCCTGCCCCGCCATTATTCGGTCAAGGAGGCCGTGTTCCCGTTCGCCCGGTTCCCCGGCGTGGACGTGGTGCTGACGCCCGAGATGAAGTCGACCGGCGAGGTGATGGGCGTGGACCGGATGAACGGCATGGCGTTCCTGAAGAGCCAGGTGGCGGCCGGCAACCGGATCCCGGTGGCGGGCAACGTGTTCCTGAGCATGCGCGACGCCGACAAGACGGAGTTGCTGCCGCTCGCCTCCCGGCTGATGGAGATGGGCTTTTCGCTCT
>CAXNFL010000024.1:0-13914 GCA_964201555.1 Kiritimatiellia bacterium | reverse complement strand
TCGCGGGCAAAGGCGTCGCGCAGGCCGGAGTCGGGCTCCATGACGGCCGTGACCTGGAAGGCCGGCGTGGCCTGGAACAGCGGCATGTAGGAGCGCGGGTGAAGATGGCCGAGGCCGAGGATGGCGACCTTCAGGGGGGCGGCGGGCTTTTTCATAGGCGGGGGACCTCGGTTTCGGCGCCCTTGCGCTGGGCGGAGACGTAGGCCGCGTAGGTGGCGGCCGTGGTGTCCAGCGCCAGGTCGAGGCCGGACTGCGGCTCGGCGCCCGAGGCGGCGCAGGCCAGGAAGTCCTGGATCTCGGCCTGGTAGCCGATGGTGAAGTTCTCGTCGGGCGCGGCGGTGGACCACCCCTCCTTGGTGCTGGCCTTCTCGATCAGGTAGATGTCCTTGTACTGCGCCCCGCGCGGGTTGTAGGTCATGGCCAGCTCGGTGGGGCTGATGGCGCAGCGGGTGCGGTGGTTGTTGGCGAAGACCTCGACGTAGTCGTAGATGCCGCCGAGGACGACCTCGCTGGTGACGATGTCGCCGACCGTGCCGTCCTCGAACACGACATGGATCATGCCGTAGTCCTCGATGTCGCGGTAGTCGGTGCGGATGAAGCCGGCGTTGCGGTAGCCGGGGAGGCGGGTGATTTCGTGCGTGCGGGCGGTGACGGCGGCCGGGCGGATGGGGCGGCCGAGCGTGGCGAGCCCCTCGATCCGTTTCAGGTACAGGATGGCGCCGAGGGGGTGGACGCCCTTGCCGATGAGCGAGCCGCCGCCGGCGAACTTCCAGATGCCGTAGACGGGGGAGGCGGAGCCGTTGTGGGACTCCTCGCCCATCAGGCGCAGGATCTGGGCCTTGGTTTTCTCGACGATCTCGCGCTCCTTCTGGACGCTGGGGGCGTAGACGAAGTTTTCGGCGTACCCGAAAAAGCACTTGTTGGCGCGGACGGCCGTGGCCAGGCGCCGCATGACGTCGACCACCTCCTCCAGCATGGGCTCCTTGTCCGCCCGGTTGCCGTGGAAGGAGTCGTCGCCGGGGCCGAAGCTGCCGGTGAGCGGCTTTTCGCAGATGATGCCCTTTCCGGCGGCGGCGGCGGCCAGGATGCCCTCCACGTGGGCGTAGGGCGGCGAGCAGACGTCGAGCACGTCGATGTGCGGCAGCATGGCTTCGACCGACTCGAAGACCGGGATCGCGTGTTCGAGGCCGAAGGCGGAGCGGCTTTCCGGCCGGAGGGAGGTGATGCCGGCGATCTGGACGTCCACGCCGTAGACGCGGCGGAGGCATTCGGTGTGAAAGCGGCCCGCGAAGCCTGTGCCGACGATGCCGACCCGGATGGTTTTCATGGGGGGCTCCGGTTAGTACTGGCCGTTTTGCGTTTCGAAATGGGTGGGCTTGCCGCTGGTGGGGCCGCCCTGGCGGACCCAGTGGGCGATCCATTCCATAAGCAGGCCGAGCGGCACGCTCGGGTTGCCGTAGAGCCGGTTGGCCTTGCGGGCGTTATTGAGGTACCCGCGGCCGTTTTCCGTGCCTTCGATGAGGACGGCTTTGCCGAGCATCTTTCCGAACGTCTGGGCCACCTCGCGCACGGAGAAGATTTCGGGGCCCGTGATATTGATGGCGGCGGAGGGGGAGGCGGCCAGGCCGAGGGACTGCAGGATCTGGTTGCAGGCGTCGCCCTGCCAGATGCCGTTCGCATAGCCGGTGGTGACGTCGATCGGCTCGCCCTTCCAGACGCGGGTGGCGATATCGACCAGCACGCCGTAGCGCAACTCGATGGCGTAGTTGAGTCGCACCTGCACCACGCGCTCGCCTTCGGTGGCGGCGTAGTAGTCGAACATCCGCTCGCGGCCGAGGCAGGACATGGCGTATTCGCCGACGGGATCGGGCCGCATCTCCTCCGTGGCGCCGCCGGTGCCGAGATCGACGACCGGGTAGACGCACCCGGTGGAGAAGGCGGCGATGCGGGACTTCGTGAAGGTGCGGGCCACGGTGTGGGCGGCCATGACATTGGTGGCCCAGGTCAGGTGCTCCTGGCCCGTGGAGCCGAACTTGCGGCCCACCAGGTAGTAGATGTTCTCGACGCGCGGGAGCTTCTGGATGGCTTCGGGGTCGAGCAGGTCGCAGTTGATCGTCTCGATGCCCCGCGCCTTGAGCGCGGAGAGGTCGGAGCGCGCCACGCCGATGACGCGCTTCTTCACCCCGGCGGCGTCGACGGCGCGCTTGGCCATGACGGTGAGGGTCGGGCCGACCTTGCCGCTGGCGCCGATGACCATGATGTCGCCGTCCAGCTTTTTCATGAAATCCACAAGCGCGGGAAGCGGGCGCGTAAGCACCTCGTCCAGCTGTTCCACCGAGTCAATGCAGGCCGGGTAATGGATCACGGTCGGTCTCCGGGTAGGGGGTGCGACTCAAAACGCAAAAATTATCATATGACACGTGTTTAGGCAAGTCCAAGCATGAGCCAAGCATGAGCCGGAGCGCCCCTTAATAAGGGCGTTTAAAATCCTTATTTTGAGTTGATTTCAGTTCTTGGAAATGAGATATTAAGGAACTCATGATGCTAGAAGAATGGTGTCAAAGAACAAGGAGAACGGATGAAAGTTTCAATCGATCTGGATGCTTGCGTGGGTTGCGGGCTTTGCGAAGGCGATGCTCCGGAGGTCTTCGAGATGGATGGCGACAAGGCCAAGTGCAAGATGACCGACGTTCCCGAGAGCCTGCAGAAGTCGGCCAAGGAAGCGACTGCCAACTGCCCCCAGGAAGCCATCAAGCTGTCGTAGATTCAAACGGGCCGGGTAACGCCGGCCCTTTTTTTCACCCGGAAGGTTTATATGAAAATTTGTGAATGCAGCGTGTGCGGTCATATCGAGTTTGACGCGGCGGACAAGTGCCTGGTGTGCCGGGCGACGCAGTCCTTCAAGGACAATGAAGCCGCCATCAAGAAGCCCGGCCAGACCCCTGGCGGGGAAGCCGACAAGAAGCACCTGCCCTTCATCAAGATCGAGCCCGATGGCTTTTTCGGCGGAACCGACTCGGTGATGGTCAAGGCCATGATCGGCGAGATGGAGCACCCGATGAAGGCGGAGCATTTCATCCGCTGGATCGATATCTATCTCAACCAGAAGTTCGTCAACCGCCTGTGGCTGTCCCCTGACGCCAACCGCCCCGCGGTTGCGGTCAGCATCAAGGCCAAGAGCGGCACCGTGACGGTGTGCCAGAATTGCAATCTGCACGGCACGTGGATGATGGAGAAGTCGTTCTAGAGAGTCGTACGGAAAATCAGATTCCCTTGAGGCTGTTGTGCGGTGCCACGCCACAGCCTCTTTTTTTTGCACGGGTCCGGCAGCGCCGGTTAGACGTAGAACGAATTGACCACGATGGCGATGGCGATGCCGAGGAGGAGGCCCATGAAGACTTCGAAGCGCGTATGGCCGAGCAGTTCCACCAGCTTGCGCTCGGAGAAATGATGTTCCTTGAAGAGCTCCTGCACCATGTCGTTGAGCAGGGAGGCCTGCAGGCCGGCGGCGCGCCGGACGGTGGAGGCGTCGAACATGACGATCAGGGCCATGATGAAGGTGCTCATGAAGAGCTGGGAGCCGAACCCGCTGTTCATGCCCACGGAGGTGGCGAGCGCGCAGACGGTGGCGGAGTGGGCGCTGGGCATGCCGCCCAGGCTGGACAGGTACCTGAAATCGACCCGCTTGCTGGCCCTGTAATTGAGAGCCACCTTGATGACCTGGGCGGTGAACCAGGCGATGAAGGGCGAAAGGAATGACGGGTTTTCGAAGAAGTCGGAAGCCTTGAATGGAATCGTCATCCGGGAAGTATGCGACTTGGACGGGGATTCCGTCAATATCATAGCGGTGGTGCTGGCGGGGCTATGGGGGCGGGGCTTGTTTTCGTTTCCAGAGCAGCAGCAAGCCGAGGGGGAGCAGGCCGGCGAGGATCAGGAGTCGGGCGCCATTTACGGGTACGGGCGGACTGGCAAAGCGGGACAGGTTCCAGAAGAGAACGAGGACCGACATCCAGACCAGGGACAGGTTCGGCATCATGTCGCCCGACTTGGTGAATTGAAACCCCGGCATCCGCCTCCGGCTGAACGGATAAAACAGGGCCGACCCCAGAAAGCCAAGCTGGTCCGCCAGGGCATGCGCCGCCCATCCCGCAAACGCGGTCAGCCCCGTCAGCCAGCCGGCCGCCGGCGCGAGCAGGAGCCCCGCGGCGGCCGCCAACACCAGGCTGTGGCTCCAGGCCCGGTGCCACGGAATGAAGTCGATGCGGACTCGCCCGTCCGGCAGCGGCACAAAGGCCAGCATGGGCCCGTCCAGGATCGTCACCGCCACGGTCGCCTCATACCCGATAACCAGCTGCGCCTTGGCCCGAGCTGTCCCCGTTTCCTCCGTCGGCTCGGCGAGCGGGCGCCCGCCCAGGGTGCAGACCGCCCCCAGCTCCGTCGTCAAACCCCCGTCCGCCGAGAACTTTACCGTGTAGTGCTGCCAGGCGTCCGCCCCCAACTGGATCGTCTGCAACCGCGCCCGGATTGTTTTTTTCGTCCGGAAGGCCTGGTCGAGGCCGCAGGCGAGGCCGTCCGCCACCATCTGCATGTCCGGCTCCAGCGGGTCGGGAATGATCTCCAGGTCGTGCCGGGCCAGGAATCGCGCGCCCTTGAAATCGAGCGCATCGGGCAGCAGTCCGAAGAAGCCGCCGGCCAGCATGGGCAGGGGATTGCCGCGCGCCGCTTCCTGCACGGCTCCGGGAAAGCAGGAGGCGGCGGCGAGTCCCGCGATGTAGTGGGTGACGCCTTTCATAGGCGCGACATCTGCCAGGCGATGGGCAGCAGCACGACGCCCAGCGCGTTCAGCCGCCGCGAATGGTACAGCAGGGGAAGCCCGCCGATGCCGGTGCCGACCGCCGCCACGGCCAATCCCATCCAGCCGGTCGTAAGGAAGACCAGCAGCAGCAGCAGTAGCAGGGCGATCCGGCAGGCGGCCGGAGCCCGCTCGGGCGGACACAGGCGCATCAGCAGCGTCGCCAGCGGCCCTTGCGCCAGGAACGCCACGCCGGCCCCGATGGCCATGGCGGCGGCCAGGATGAAGAGCAGGCCGGGCTGGTCGGTCGGGCAGAGGGATTGGATTTGCCAGGCCGCGCCGCCGCGGATGAGGCTGACGCCCGGCAGGGCGAAGAGCATCAGCGAGCCCGCGTAATAGACCATCCGGGAGGAGCCCTGCGCCACTAGGAACGCGCGGTCATCCGACTGGGCGGCCGCCTGGCCCGCCAGCAGCGCGCCCAATCCGCCGGTGACCCCGGGAATCAGCGCCGCAAATCCGCCGCCCGCCGCCCCGGTGACGGTTCCGGCCAGCCAGGCCTTCAGGCTCAGGCCGCGCGGCGGGAGGGCTTCCTGCCCGGGCTCCGGCCGGCCCAGGCAGGATTGGATCAGCGAGGGAATGGCAAAGAGGCCGATGAGGGCGGGCGCCAGGGATTGCGAAGCCCGCTCCGGCGGGAAGGGAGAGTGGTTCATGAGGAGGTACCCGAAGGCGCCGGAGAGCAGGAGCGTCAGCAGGCCGGCCAGCCAGGAGGAGGCGCCGTCGCCCAGCCGGCGCCAGCCCGCCGGGCCGCGGGTGCCGCCCTTGGGCCATTCGGAAAGGGGCAGGTAGAGGATGACCGCCCAGAGAATCCAGTGAAAATGGGGACGCAGCACGGTCAGCAGGGTGGGCAGCACCGCGGGGAGAAGGGGCAGGGTCGCGAGGATGAGCAGCGCGCCGCCCAGCCCGCCGCCGGCCGCATAGAGCGCCGCGGCGCGGCCCTGGCCCCGGCGGAACGCCGACTGGGCGGGCGGCATCATAAGCGCGGTGCTCTCGTCGGGCACCGACAGGAAGATCATGGGGAGAATGCCGGTGATGGCCCAGGCGGTGACGGCGGCGGCCGCCAGGGCCGCGAAGGCGGCGGGCGGAACGCTGTCCGGGGGAAGGGCCTGGGCGGCCAGAAGCAGGACGGCGAGAAGATTGTAGACATGAAAACCCGGCAGGCAGCCGAGCAGGAGCGCGGCGCCGGTGCCGGCCAGGATCCAGAGGAGCAGCACCCCCGCCGTCATGGATCTTCCCCGGTTTGCAGGGCCGCCGCCTCGCGCACCTGGAGCGACGGCATCTGGTTCGCTTTCACCGTCAGCCAGCCGGTCACCCGGACAGGGGTGCCGCTGCCTGTTTCCCGAGTCATCAAGGCGGTGGCGGTTTCCCCGAAGGCGGAGATGCGCACCCGCCCGGTTCCGTCGTCGAGGGTGAAGCCGTACCAGCGCTCGCCGTTGCGCGTGGTGCCGGAGCGCGTTCCGCCGGCCGCGACCCCGCGCATCCGGACGCGGGCGAAGTTCATGGACGGCTGGATATCGGCCGCTTTCAGGATCGGCGGCTCCTGCCGGCGCACGGCGAGCGCCAGCAGGACCAGGCCGCCGAGGGCCAGCGCCAGGGCGGCGAAGCGCAGCCAACGCAGCCCGGCCTGCCGCTCGGCCGGGCAGTCGCAATAGGGGCAGGTCTCGAGGGGGCCGATGAATCGGTTGCAGGCCGGGCAGCGGCCCGAATGTGCGCCCATGCTACAGGCTCCCCACGATTAACCGGAGGATGTCCTCCGAGGTGAGCAGGCCGACCACCTCGCCGCGGGCGCCCGTGACGAGGCAGAGCGACTGCCGGGCGCGGCGCATGAGCGGGAACAGTTCGGTGAGAGGGGCGTTGTATTTGACGAAAAGAGCGGGCTTCATATAGAGGGCGATCAGCGCCTTGCTGTCGGGCGGCTCGAGGGGCAGGACGTCATACAGGTTGGCGAGGCCGACGAACTCGTTGCGCTCCTCCGAATAGAGCGGGATGGTGGAGCAGTTCCTGTCGCGGGCCATGACGTAGAACTCGGCCACGGTGGCTTTGTCCGAGACCTGCGCCATCTTCGCGCGCGGGATCATGCAGGCCGGGGGCGTGGTTTCGGACAGGTCGGCCACGCGCAGGATCATGATTCTCTGTTTCGGGGTCAGCAGCCCGCTGTCGGTGCTCTCCTGGGTCAGCACGATCAGGTCGTCCCGCGTCATGACCGGCGACCGGGTCACCTGGCCATCGGGATCGCGGATGATCCAGTCGGTCAGCACAGTGACCATCCGGATCAGCGGCGCAAAGAGGCGGGAGAGGGCCCCCAGGAGGCGGATGAAGGGGCGGGACCGGTTGATGGGGTGGGCGCGGAACCAGGCCTTCGGGGTGTATTCGCAGAAGACCAGGACGATGATGGTCATCAGGACGCCCGCGATGAGTTCGCCCCAATGCGGAATCAGCGTGTCGAGCAGGCTGGCGGCCAGGATCGAGCTCATGATCATGGTGAGATTGGTGCCGATCAGCGTGGTGCCGAGCAGGCGGCTGGGGGAATCCAGGAAGGCCTGGATCCGCAGCGCCCAGTCCTGCTCCTCTTCCACATGGGGGCGCAATTTGAGCCGGTTGATGGAGATCATCCCGGTTTCGATGCCGGCAAAGAAGGCGTTGCCGATGAGGCACAGGAAAATGAGGTTCAGCTGGAGGAAGATCAGCATGGGGTCACTCCTCCGCCTTTTCCAGGATAACCGTCCGGATGCGGTGGTGTTTGACTTCCCCGACGGTGGCCTTGCAGCCCTGGGCCACCACCACCTCGCCGCTGCGGGGCAGGTGCTCGGCCATTTCCGTCACCCAGCCCGCGATGCGGTCGGCGCCGCCGGCCGTCAGCTCGAGCTCCAGCTCGTCGTTGATGTCCTCGAGGCTGGTGGTGCCCTCGACGATCCAGCGGGTGGAGCCCAGCGGCTTGATGCCGCCGTCGGAGGCCTGGCCGTCCAGGTCGGGAAGGATTTCCTCCAGGATGTCCTCGCGGGTGATGAGGCCGGCGGTGCCGCCGTATTCGTCGATGACGACGGCGATCTGGATGTGCTCGTGCTGGAACAGGGTCAGCAGGTTGTCCAGGGGCATGGTGTCGGGAACGAAGAAGTGGGGGATCAGGGAGGCCTTCAGGTCGGGCTTTTCGGAAAGGACGAAATGGGGGACATCGATGAAGCCTTCGATGTGATCGAGCGCGCCGCGGTAGGCGGGCAGGAAGCGGCCCTCGGCCTTGCGGACGGTGGCGGGCCAGGTGGCGGGGTCGTCCTCCAGGTCGAGGCCCTTGATGTCGACCCGGGGCGTCATCACATCGCGCACCTCGATCTTCTCGAGCCGGATGATCCCGTCGATCATGGCGCTCTCCTCGACGTTCAGGACGCCCTCCTGCTCGCCCACATCCACCATGGTGCGCAACTGCTCGTTGGACATGGGGGTGTGGCGCCGCTCGAAATGCTGGGAGAAGGAGCGGGTCACGCGGTCGAGCAGCCACCGGAACGGGGTGGTCAGGATCATGTGGATGCGGATGAACGGCAGCAGGCGCACGGAGAGCGTTTCGGCGTTGCGGATGGCCAGGCGCTTGGGGACGAGTTCGCCGAAAATGATGATGAGGAAGGTCATGACGGGAATGGCGATGGAGGCGCCGTGGCCGGGCATGAGCCGGTCGGCCACCGTGTAGCCCAGGTTGGCCGCGACGATGTTGACGAGGGTGTTCCCGATCAGGAGCGTCGACAGGGGGCGGGTGGGGCGGGAGAGGAGCATTTCGATTTCCCGCGCCGCCTTGGGCCGGCGCTGGGCGATCCGGTGGATCAGGATGGGATTCAGCGAAAAGAGGGCCGTTTCCGTGCAGGAGAACAGAGCTGACTCCACGAAGAGCACCAGGATGAAGAGGATTAAGAGGAGTGTGATCAGCATAGGGACAACCCCGCTGCGCCGGGCGGCGCTTACCGGGAGGGGGCCTCCGGTTGGGGTTTGTCCACGACATGGATTTGCAACGAGGTTCGAAGCCTGGAGGGATAACTGGTGACGTTCAGGTCATTCACCATATATTCTTCGTTGATCTGCTTTATGCTTTTGACCTCGATCCGGCGGATCGCCTGGCCGCTCTTGTCCAGCCCGTCGGCCCGGAGCAGAACCTGGTATTTCCGGTCGATCCACAGGCGGGCGGAGGCATACGGGGTGGGCTCGCCGGCGGGCGCCGGCGCTTCGATGACCAGGCAGGAGCGGCCGAGAACCGACTCTGTCCCGGTCAGGCGCGCCCCGCGCCACCAGAGGAAGGAGAGGCTCAGGTCGGACCAGGTCAGGTCGGTTCCCTGGATGGGCCGCCGGGGATCGTCAAGGGCCGCCTCGGCCAGGGGATAGCCCCGGGCGTAATGCCAGGAGACGGCGCCCTTGTCGGGCCGGAAGATCGTCAACTGCTCGAGGTCTTCGCCGAAGGCGTCCATGATCGTATAGCGGACCTGGGGCGGCGTGGCCCCGTACTCGAGATGGAGCTGAACCTGGCATTGGCGGGCGGGCTTGCCGTCGCGCGGATCCGCCCGCAGCTTGCCGCTGATCTGGAGGGCTTCGCGGGGGAGCCGGGCCACGACCTGACGCAGCACGTCGTCGGCATCGGGAACCGCCGCCACCGGCGCCGCCGGAAGCTCGGCCCGCACCGCGCCCGCCGCCGCAAGCAGAAGCGCGGCCAACCATGGAAAGGTTCGAAACATCGTGGGGTTGATCGTATCGGAAAGAGTTGAAAGATGCAATGGTTTCCTCATAATAGGGCTCGCCATGAAGATGACATTTCTAGGAACCGGAACTTCGATCGGCGTACCCGTAATCGGGTGCGACTGCGCCGTGTGCCGGTCGGACAACCCGAAAAACAAGCGGCACCGCTCGAGCGTCCACGTGGAGGCGGACGGCCTGCACCTCCAGATCGACACGCCGCCCGATTTCCGCGACCAGGTTCTGGCCTACGGCGTCTCGCGGGTCGATGCCGTGCTGATCACCCACGCCCATGCCGACCACATCTTCGGCTTCGACGATCTGCGCAGCTTCAACACCATCAAGGGCGGGATCATCCCGGTCTACGGTTCCTCGGTCACGCTGGAGGAGGTGCGCCGCATTTTCTCCTATGCCCTGCGCCCCGCGCCCGAGGGCATGTATCGGCCCCAGGTGACCCTGCACGAGGTGAGCGACCCCTTTTCGGTGGGGGCGGCCCGGGTCACGCCCGTGCCCGTGCATCACGGCGGGGTGGATATGATCGGGTTCCGGCTGGATGCGGAGGGCCGCTCGCTGGGCTATGTGCCCGATTGCCTCTCGATGACCGCCGAGGCCGTGGCCGCCTTTGTGGGCGTGGACGTGATGGTGCTGGACGCCTTGCGCCACCGGCCGCACGCCTCGCACTCCCATGTCAAGAGCAGCCTCGCCATGCTGGACCGGATCGGGGCAAAACGGTCGTATCTGACCCACATGTGCCATGATATCGATCATGACGCCTTGGAGCGGGATTTGCCGCCGCAGGTGCGGCTGGCGTGGGATGGACTGGTGGTCCATGTGTAAGGAGTTCGCATGCCGCCATGGCTGAAATCCGTTGAGGGGGGCGTTGAGCTAACCCTCCGCATTGTGCCCCGGGCCTCCCGGAATGCCGTGGCGGAGACGGTGGGAGCGGCCTTGAAGATCCGCCTGCAGGCGCCGCCCGTGGAGGGCAAGGCCAATGCGGCGCTGCGGGAGTTCCTTTCCGAAGCGCTCGGCGTTCCCGGGCGCGCCGTGATCCTGGTTTCCGGTGAAACCGGCCGGCAGAAGCGGGTGCGGGTGATGGGCCTGTCGGCCGCCGCGGCGGAAGCCGCGCTTTCAGCCTAGGCCGAACAGGCGCCAGGCGTTCGCGGTTGTCACGGCCGCCAGATGCGCGGGATCCACATTCTTGACGCGCGCCAGTTCCTGAAGGACAAGGCCCACCCACTGCGGCTCGTTGGGTTTTCCCCGATGCGGCACGGGGGCCAGGAACGGCGTGTCCGTTTCCACCAGGAGCCGCTCTTCCGGAACCGCCAGCGCGGCGGTGCGCACATTATCCGCCTTGGGAAAGGTCAGGATGCCGCTGAAGCTGATGTGAAAGCCGCAGGCCAATGCTTTTTGCGCGAAGACGGGGCTGCCGGTAAAGCAATGAATGACGCCGATGCGGTGCGGCTCGCCCGACCAGCGGGCGGCGTGCGCTTCCAGGAGCGGCGCCATGACCTCTTCCGCCTCCCGGCAATGGACAACGATGGGCAGGCGGCGTTCCTTCGCCTTGTCGAGCATACGCTTGAAAAGCGCCTGCTGCGCCTCCGCGGTTTGCGCGGCGTAGTGGAAGTCCAGACCGATTTCGCCCACGGCCACCACGCCCGGCTGGTCCAGCTGGGCGGTCAGCTCCGCGTCGTCGAGATCGGTGCGCTCCGCGCAGTAACGGTCGAACCCGACGGCGGCGCGGACCCTGTCCGGCCACTGCCGGGCGGCCTGGGCCGCGATCCGGTTGCCGTCCGGATGGCCGCCCACGGCAACCAGGCGAACAACGCCGGCGGCCCGGGCGGCGTCGAGGGCCGCCGCGATGGCGGAAGGATCGCCATTCTTCAGGCCGTCGAGATGGGCATGGGTATCGACCAGCGGCGTCATGGCGCGGCCGGCTTCCCGGCGGTTTCAAGGATCAGGTCGGCCAGCCTCCGGGCGGCATCGGGCGTGGCGGCCTTCAGCGCCGCCTCGCGCATGTGCGTGCGCTCCTCGGTGCTGCGGAGCAGGAGGCGAAGCCGATCGGCCAGCCCGTCGATGCTCAAGGCGTCCTGGGCGCGGGTGAGGGCGGCGCCGGCTTTTTCCATGGCCAGCGCGTTGAGGCGCTGGTGATTGCCGGCGTAGGGGTAGGGGATATAGAGGGTGGGCACGCCGAAGAAGGCCAGCTCCGCGCAGCTGGCGGCGCCGGCGCGGGAGATGGCGACCGAGGCCGCGGCATAGGCCGCCCCCATGTCTTGAAGGTAGCCGAAGACGACGGCGGGAACGCCTTCGGCGGCGTAGGAGGCGCGGATCGACGCTTCCATCTGCGTGCCGGCCAGATGGATGACGCGGAGCGGAACGCGGATGCGGTTCAGGCGGATCAAGGCGTCGCACGCCATCTGGTTGACCTTGGCGGAGGCCTGGCTGCCGCCCATGATCAGGACCACGGGCGCATCGCCGGGCGGCAGGCCGGGCAGGGGGCCTTGCGGGGTCATGTCCCGGAGCGGAAACCCGGTGACGATGGCGGTCCGGCCGGGCAGGCGGGCGGCGGTATCGGCAAATCCGATGGCCAGGGTTACGCGTAGAAAGCGGGAGAGCAGGGTGATGGCCTTGCCGGGCATCACGTTGGCTTCGTGCAGGACCACGGGAATGCCCAGGCTGCGGGCGGCGGTGACGGGGATCAGGGAGGCGCGGCTGCCCATGGCCAGGAGAACGGCGGGGCGCAGGCGGCGGAGCTGATGCCGGCAGCTCAGCCAGGCCCAGGCAAGTCGGAAGCCGGTGCGGAGCAGGGCCAGGGGGGAGCGCGTTTGGGCCCAGTCGGTGGCGACAACGGAGACAGGCCCCGACCAGCCATTGATGGATTTTTTCTCAATGGCTTTCCCGGCCAGCCAGAGGTGAACCTCGTGCCCGTCCGACTGAAGCACCTGACCCGTGGCCACGCCGGGATAGACGTGGCCTCCGGTACCGCCGCAGGCAATGATAAAACGCATGCATCCGCCGCTGTTGAATGTTCATCAAGCAGGATGTCGTTAGCATCTTCTTGCTTGAGGGACAAGCAAAATGCGGCGACGTTTTAGCGCTTCTTGGCGGCCATGGCCAGCTTCAGGCCCTTGATCGGGTCCAGCCCGACGACTTCGCAAAACCGGACATATTCGACGACGTCCAAGCGGCGATCGCCGGTTTCCGCCTTGCCCACCCAGGAGGGCGGAACCTTGAGGGCGGCCGCGACGGCGCGGAGGGTCATATTCTTGGCCAGGCGGCCTTGGCGGAGCCAGGCGAGCAATTCGGCGAACAACTTCTTCTGTTTTGCTTTCATGCTATTACATTATCAATAATGGGGAATAAAGGCAAGCGGATTTCGAGACACAGTGTTAAATTAGTAAAAATCGGTACGAATCGGAAAATCAGGAAAAAGGGAATGAATAACGATTGCTGGAGCCGGGGCGTTAGCGGTCGGACCCGCGAGCGGATGCACCGTCGGGCGCGGGTACAAGCCGGGCCGTTGGGCCGGCCATGCCTATAATCTTTTTAGCCGACTCGCTGTTCGCCTCAGCGTCTCCCAGGAAGTTGTTTTTCCACTCGTGCCATTCATGTTTGTTCTGGTTGAACCGCACCGGCTCGCCGGACGTGTTGTGGACAACATTGGATTCGAACAGGAAGCCCTTGCTCCCCTCGTCGATGAAGAATCCGTTGTTCGGCGCCCCGCCGTGGGCGTTGGCGCTCCGGTGGACGTCGTGGATGTGGTTCCCGCGCAGGACGGTTCCCGGCTGAAAGCCCAGGGTGTAGATGCCGCCCCCGTCGGCGAGCGTCTTCATGACGTCGAAGATATGGTTGTACTCGACAAGGCACCGCGCTTGGGAGCTTGGCGCGGAGGTCCAGCGGAAGCCGATGGAGATCCCCGTGTAAGGCATGTCGTGGATCACGTTGTGGGCGACGCGGGTGTCGGCCGAGAAGGCGGCGAAAATGCCGACGCCGCCCCGGACGTCCGCCCCGCAGCGCTGGATGTCGCAGCGGGCGACCTCATTTCCGGCGGGAGCGTCGGCCGGATCGCCCCAGTCGGCGTCGAGTGCCCCTTCCGGCTTCAATTTCCCCGCCCCCCGCCAGCCGATCATGACGCCATTGCCGCCGATGTCCTCGATCGCGCAGCCGACCACGGCGTTGCTCCGGCATCCGGGTCCGAATCCGATTCCGGAGCTGTTCAGATGGGCGAAGCGGCACCGCTCGAACCGGCAGCCCTCCGCGTAGACGCACTCGACGGCCACCGGCTGGACACTGACCGGGTTCGTTAACGTCGTCCCGTAATGCGCCGCCTGGATCTCATTCAATCCGATGGCGGGGAGGGC
>CAXNFL010000023.1:0-14300 GCA_964201555.1 Kiritimatiellia bacterium | reverse complement strand
AGGGAAAGGATGGCGATTTCCATCATTCCCCCGATCCCGGGCAGCATCAAACGATCCATCCAGGTCATGTTCCCGTTCCTTCAACCGCCGACGCCAGCACCCGCGCCGCGTCGACGGATTCCCGCACCTCATGCACCCGCACGATCCGGGCGCCATTCATGACGGCCGCGCAGAGGGCCGCGAGGCTGGCCGCCCCGCGCTCATGGACCGGACGCCCGGTCACCTGGCCGAGCCAGCTCTTCCGGGACAGGCCCGCCAGCACCGGCCGCCCGCCGCGACAGATCCGGCCCAGCCCCGCCAGCAAGGCGGCATTCTGGGCGGCATTCTTGGCAAAGCCAAACCCCGGATCCACCGCCAGGCTCTCCAGCCGTACGCCGGCGGCCGTCAGCTCCCGCACCCGCCGCTCGAGCCAGGCCGCCACCTCTTCCACCACGTCGCCGTAGTCGGCCAGGGACTGCATGGTCCGGGGCTCGCCCTTCATATGCATGACCACCACGCCGACGCCCCGGGCGGCAGCGAGGGCCGCCATGGCCGGATCCGTGCAACCCGTCACGTCGTTAATCACGCAGGCGCCGGCCGCAATCGCCGCCTCGGCCACGGCGGCATGCCGCGTATCGACCGAAACCGCGGCGCCACCCTGCGCGAGGCGCCGGATCACCGGCGCCACCCGGGCCGCCTCCTCGTCCGGCGGAACCGGCCGGGCTCCGGGACGGGTTGATTCCCCGCCCACGTCCACGAGGTCGGCTCCGTCGGCCACCATCGCCAGCCCGTGCCGGACGGCCGCCTCTTCGTCGGCGTAAAGGCCCCCGTCGGAAAAGGAATCCGGCGTGACGTTCAAAATACCCATGACGAGGGGGCGCGCCCCGATCTTCCACGAACGGGTCCCGCACCGCCACTCCACGGGTTCCCTCCGGCTGCTCACGTCCTATCCTTCCGACCGCACGGGCGGCAGCGAGGCGGCCAGCATGGCCCGCGCCTCTTCCCCATCCAGCGTTTCCCGCTCAAGCAAAGCCTTGGCCAGCGTGTCCAGGGCATCGCGGTGCTTCATAATCAGCTGCTTGGCGCTTTCGTGGCTCTCATGCAGCAGGCGGCCAACCTCGGCGTCGATCCGGCGCGCCGTCTCCTCGCTGTAATCCTGCGACCGCGACACTTCGCGCCCGAAGAACAGCAGCTCCTCATTGGCGCCAAACGTCTGGGGCCCCAGGGCCTCGCTCATGCCCCAGCTGCAGACCATGAGCCGGGCAATCCGGGTGGCCTCCTTCAAATCGCTCGCCGCGCCCGAGGTGATATCGCCAATCACCAGCTCCTCGGCCACGCGTCCGCCCATGAAGAGGGTCAGCATGGACATGAGCTTCCGGCGTCCATCGAGATAGCGATCCTTTTCGGGCAGCTGCATGGTGGAGCCGAGCGACCGGCCGCGGGGAATGATCGTGATCTTGTGCAGGGGCTCGGCCTCCTCGACCAGCATCGAGACCAGCGCGTGGCCGGCCTCGTGATAGGCGGTGATTCGCTTCTCCTTGTCGTCCAGCAGCCGGCTGCGCCGCTCGCGGCCCCAGCGGACCTTGTCGCGGGCCTCCTCGAGATCGGCCATGCTGACGACATCCTTGTTCTGGCGGGCGGCCAGCAGGGCGGCCTCGTTCATCAGGTTCGCCAGGTCGGCGCCGGAAAAGCCCGGGGTCCCGCGGGCGAGGCGATGCAGATCCGCCTCGCGATCCAGTGGCACGTGGCGGGCGTGAATCTTCAGGATGGCATCGCGCCCTTCCAGGCTGGGCAGATCCAGCACGATCTGGCGGTCGAAGCGGCCGGGCCGCTGGAGGGCCGGATCCAGCACGTCCGGCCGGTTGGTGGCGGCCATCACGATGAGCCCCTCGGACGTATTGATGCCGTCCATCTCGACCAGCAGGGCGTTGAGGGTCTGCTCCCGCTCGTCGTGCCCGCCGCCGATGCCGCTGAACCGGCTGCGGCCGACGGCGTCGATCTCCTCGATGAAAATAATGCAGGGAGCGGCCCGCTTGGCCTGCTCGAACATGTCGCGCACGCGGCTGGCGCCAACGCCCACGAACATCTCGACAAAATCCGAGCCGCTGATGCTGAAGAACGGAACCCCGGCCTCGCCGGCGATCGCCTTGGCCAGCAGGGTCTTGCCCGTTCCGGGAGGGCCCATCATCAGGACGCCCTTCGGGATGCGGCCGCCCAGCTTCTGGAACTTCTTGGGCTCCTTGAGGAACTCGATGATCTCCACCACTTCGTCCTTGGCCTCATCGATCCCCGCCACGTCCTTGAACGTCACCTTGTTGCGCTCCTGGGACATGAGCCGCGCCCGGCTCTTGCCGAAGCTCATGGCGCCCTGTCCCATGTTCTTCATCTGGCGCGAAAAGAAAAACCAGATGACGCCCACAAACAGCAGGATCGGAAGCGCGTTCGAAAAGAGGACAAGCAGAAACTGGGACGAGCGGCGATACTGGAAAGGCACATGCTGCTCCAGCAACATGGGCACCATCCCCAGATCGTTCGATATCAGCAGGTCGACGCGGAACTTGCGCGGCCCGTTCTCGTTGACCAGCTTGCTCTCCAATTCCACGTACTGGCGGCCGGACATGTCCTCCTGAACGATCACCGCCTTGGTCACCTCGCCCTTCTTGACCATGTCCACAAAGGTGGGGTTGTACGGGATGTTCTCGGCCGTGTTCTGCATGCGGTCATAAATCTGGTAAACACTGACCAACAGGGTCAGCACCACCAGCCAGAGCAGCATGTTGCGAAACGGGGGTTTAGCCTCGACCCCGTCAGCGGGATCCTTGCGAGGCTTCGGATTGTTGCCATTCTCATTATTCATTCAAAACGCCTGCTTTCTCG
Organism: Kiritimatiellia bacterium; assembly: GCA_964201555.1. Taxonomy (GTDB): domain Bacteria; phylum Verrucomicrobiota; class Kiritimatiellia; order CAIKKV01; family CAIKKV01; genus CAIKKV01. The sequence continues at coordinate 11,444 of CAXNFL010000023.1, read as the reverse complement.
ATCAGTGCGCCATTCTACAATGCAGAGGGCCGAAAAGGCAACACTCTCATCCCGTTAAATGACAAATTTCTAGGGAATTTCGCTCAGCCGCTCCACGTCCAGGCGATAGGAGGGCGAACGCGGCCCGGAAACGCGGCCGGGCATGGAAACCGGCCCCCCCGCGACCCATAAAAGGATTCCTCCACTGGCCAGGACCGGGAGCCTGGACCGTTCCGCCCGGGGGATCTTGGTGTCAATCAGCCAATCCTGGAGCTTGCGAGTGCCGCCAGGCCATTCAATAACGTCGCCCGGCTTCCTGACGCGCAGGATCAGCCCCTCCGACTGGACGGCCGAAAGGGCGATCCAGGCCCGGCACGGATACTGTCCCGGACCGGGCGGCGGCACGTTCTCATAGCCCCGGGTGCGGGTCACGCGAAACCGGAGGCCCCAGTCGGGCAGAAGGGTCTCGCCGGGAACCCGGATCGCCGTCTCCGGCAAGCCGGCCGCCGGCACTTTATCCGCGCTCTCCACGCGCCAGAACCCATATTCCGAAACGATGCGACGCTTTCCGCCGGCTTCCGCCTCCCCCGTGCCGAAAACCGATCCCGACAGCCGCTCCAAGCGCTCGACCAGTTCGAAATCGAGCCGCTCCTCCGGAACGCCCGCCCGCATCAGCCAGAGCCGGATCATCCGCCGCCTCAAGGCCGGGGGCTGTTTCTTCAAGCGAGCGGCATCGAGGCGGCCGCGCGGGTCCGCCGCCCCGGCAAGCGCCTGTTCCGTGAGGGATTGAAGCCACTCCTCCTCCTCCCGGAGCACGTCCGCCGTGCGGATCAGCGCCTCCCTGACGGCCGGATTATACCGCCGTTCCAAAAGCGGCAACAGGTTGTGCCGCAAGCGGTTACGGAGCATCAGCGTGTCGCGGTTGGTGGCGTCCTCGCGCCAGAGTCGCCCCTCTTCCCGCAGATACGCCTCGACGGCATTCCGGCGGATCGACAAGAACGGGCGGATGACCGGCACCTCGAGCACCCGGGAGCGGGGCGCCATGCCGCCCAGCCCCCTTGGGCCGGCCCCGCGGATCAGCTTGAGAAGAACCGTTTCCGCCTGGTCATCGGCCGTGTGGGCGGTTACCACGGCGGAGGCTCCGGTCTGCGCCAGGGCCTTGCGGAAAAACCCATAGCGCTCCTGCCGGGCCGCCATCTCCAGCGACAGGCGGCCGGCCCGCGCGGCCGCGGGAACATCGACCTGGCCTTCCAGGAGCGGCACGCCCAATTCCCGGCACCGGGCCCTGACGAATGCGGCATCCCGATCGGCCGCCCGGCCGCGGATGCCATGATGCACGTGGACCGCCATGATCGGAAAGCCGGCGGGGGCGAACTCCCGGAGCGCATAAAGAAGGGCCATCGAATCGGCGCCGCCCGATACGGCGGCCAGCAGCGGCCGGACGGGCTCGAAGAGCGAAAGGCCGCGGGCGACTTTGGGGAACGCCGAGCGAATTGAAACCGGGGATTTCTTCATGCGGCACCTCAGCTCGGCGGCAATTCCACCAGGTAAACGCCGTCTTCCGGACCCGGCCAGCCGGCGCAGAAAACGGCGCCGCTGCCGTCCGGCAGCACATGGGGCATATGGAAAGGCCCGTGATTGCCCCCGTCCTCGTCCGACTTCGGATAGGCGCACAGGAGTTGCTCGTTCCACCCCTTGGCCAGGCCCGCCAGCTCGACGCGATAAAGAAACTGGAAGCCCCGGCCTCCGGCCGACACGACAAAGCGGGAATCGGGGGTGACGGCAAAGTTGCAGCCCCAGCGCTCGGGCGGATAGGCCACGGCGTCTTCCCGGCCCGTGTCGGCATCCCAATAGCTGATCCACCAGCTGAAATCGAAGTGATTCTCCAGCCCTGCCGGGCCGGTCGAAAAATAGCTGACCAGGCGGCGGCCGTCGGGTGTCCACAGGTAATGGTCCCGCTGGCCGCCCCAGATGGGGCCGATGGGCTGGGCGTCGGGAGCCAGCGGCACGTCGTGGTCCCGCGAGCCGTCGAAGGTCCGCAGCCGGGTGATGACCGTGATGGGCCGCTTGGGCGTGGGCCAGCGGTCATAGGAAAACTCGTCCGGGCGCCCCGGTCGCGGCATCATGTGATTACAGAAATATCCCTGCTCGTCGAGGATCAGGCGGGGCGGCGAGCCGGCGGCATCGATCAGATAGAACCGGGAATGAACGGGCTCGTCGTAAAACTGGCCCTGGCTCACCCCCACGCAGAGAAGGCGCGGCTCCAGGAACTTGATCTGCGGGTGAATCCAGCCGGGCAGCTCAAAGCGGTTCAGCACCCGGCCCGAGCCGGCCTCCACCAGGGCGACATCGAAACTGCCCGTCCTGTTCCCCCTGATCACCGCCGCGAGACCGTCCGTGGAAACCTCGCCGACATAGCCGGTCAAACCCGGCGCCACTTCCTCAAACTGGCCCGACTCCAGGTCCAGGACCATGCTCCGGCTTGCTTTCGGAGCGGTTCGGCCCTGCAACAGGAGCTTCCTCCCGTCGGCCATGAACGGGTTGTGCTGGTGGTACAGGGTTCGCCAGACGCAGTCGGACGTAAAGCCATCCGGCGGGGCGGAACAGGTGACCAGGCGCAGCACGCGCAAGCCCGTGACGGGATCGGGGCGGCCATCAAAAACGCGGGCGGCTTTTTCGAACAGCGTCATGCGCGGGGGGCAATGCGGGTCACCCCGTCCATGTAGGGAACCAGCGCTTCGGGAACGGCCACGGTGCCATCGGCCTGCTGGTAATTCTCCAGGATCGCCACCACCAGGCGGGCCAGGGCCACGCCCGACCCGTTCAAGGTGTGCAGGAAGTCGGGCTTGCCGTCGGCCTTGCGATAGCGGATGTTGGCGCGACGCGCCTGGAACGCCTCGAAATTGCTGCAGGAGGAGACCTCCAGCCAGCCATTCTGGCCCGGCGCCCAGAGTTCGATATCATAGCATTTGGCGGCCGCGAAGCTGATATCGCCGGCGCAAAGCGACAGGATCCGGTACGGCAGGTTCAGCCGCTGGAGAACGGCTTCGGCGTCGGCCACCAGCAGCTCGAGCTCGTCATAGGACGTCGCGGGGTCGGCGAACTTGACCATCTCGACCTTGTCGAACTGGTGCACCCGAATCAGGCCGCGGGTCTCGCGGCCGGCGGCGCCGGCCTCCCGGCGGAAGCAGGGCGTGTAGGCCGTCAGCTTGACCGGCAGGGGGCCCGGCAGCACTTCGTCGCGGTAATAATTCGTCACCGGCACTTCGGCGGTCGGAATCAGCCACAGGTCGTCCAGCTGCACGTGGTACATGTCCTCCGCCATCTTGGGAAGCTGGCCGGTGCCGGTCATGGAGGCGGAATTGACGACGAAGGGCGTCGACATTTCCAGGTAGCCCTGCTCGCGGCAGTGGATATCCAGCATGAAATTGATCAGGGCACGCTCGAGGCGGGCGCCGGCGCCGACGTACAAGGGGAACCCCGCGCCGGTCATCTTGGTGGCACGGGTGAAATCAAACAATCCGAGGCTTTCGCCCAATTCCACGTGGCCGCGGGCGGCGAAATCGAACTCGCGGATCTTCCCCCAGGAGCGCACCACGACGTTGTCGGAAGAATCCTTGCCCTCGGGCGTGGAGGCATGGGGCATGTTGGGAATGCGCAGCATGGCCTGGCGGAGGGTCGCATCGGCTTCGCGGACCTTGTCGTCGAGGCCGGCGATCTGGTCGCCCAGCCCGCGCATATCGGCCTGCTGGGCCGTGGTGTCGACCCCGCTCTTGCGCAGCTGTCCGATCTCCTTGGAGACGGTGTTGAGGCGGCTTTTGAGCGCCTCGGCTTCCCGGAGCAGGGTGCGGCGGGCGGCATCGGCATTGAGCGCCTCATCCACCAGCGTCTGACTGGCGCCGCGCCGGTCAAGGGCTTTGCGGATCAGGTCCGTATTATCGCGAAGCAATTTGATATCCAGCATGTGAACTCTCCCCGCCGCGGCCAAGTGCGGCATAACGACCCAATATAGGCGAACCGGCCCCGAAAAGCAACCGTCAGCCCATCTGGGCCTGAAGCCAGGCCAGGATCTTCTGCCGGTCGCTTTCGGAAACGGGATCATCGTTCCAGGACGCCAGCACCCGGTTCAGCGAATCGACGCCGCAGACGATCACCCCGCCCATGCCCACCTCGTCGCCGGTTTCCGGGGGCGTGCCGGCGAAACACAGCACGGGATGCACCACGGCGCGCATGCCGCCGGCCTCGAGGCGGGCGGCCAGCTCGCGGGCCGAGCGCCGGACCTGGTCCAGCGGCGGCCGGCTGGGCGCCCCGCCTTCGTAAAAGATGGCGTTGTCCCGGATTTCAATGCGTCCGGTCCAGTTCTTGGTTTCCACCACGAACAGGCCGGTCGGGCCCAGCACCACATGATCCAGGTCGCCCCGGGCCGGCCAGAGCGTCCGGCCGGCCGGCGGCACGCCGTGGAACACATCCCAGCTGGCGGGCAAAAAGGCCAGCGCCTGGGCCACCTTCTCCTCGCCGGCGGCGCCCTTGATCCAGGAAGACAGGGCGGCACGGGAAAGGGCCACAAAGATACCGCAACCTCCGGCCAGCGCCAGGAACAGCAGCACCACCACCGGCCGCGAGAGCGCGGGCCAGGCGGGATAGGCGGCGCGGACCAGCCAGCCCAGCGCGAACAAGGCGGCAAACAGGGGCCACAGGGCGCGGAATAAAGCCATGGCGCGGGCGTTTTCCCCGGGCCGACCCGCGATGCGGGCATGGGTGTTGCGATCGGAAGGTCTATTCATCCCGCCATTCTCCACAACCGCCGCCCCGCCTGCAACTGATTTTGCGTTGTTCTTGAAAACGACGCTCTCTTTTGCCATAATCAAAACCCAGTGAAACCGATCTACAAATGTTTCATAAAAAATTAACGGAGTTCGCCATGGATCATGTGAAAGAAATTACAGCCGCTGATTTTGAAGCCGAAGTCAAAAACTCGGCCATCCCCGTGGTGGTCGACTTTTTCGCCACCTGGTGCCCGCCCTGCAAGAGCCTGGCCCCCATTTTCGACCGGGTGGCCGGCGGCTTCGAGGGCAAGGTCAAGTTCGTCAAGATCAACACGGACGAAGCGCCCGAGATCTCGGCCGAATACGGCATCCGGGGCGTGCCGACCATGGTGTTCATCAAGGGCGGCAAGCCGGTCAACACCTTGGTGGGCCTCCGCCAGGAGGCGGATATCAAGGCCGCGGCCACCGCGCTGCTTTAAGCCGTTTCCACGACAAGCCGGCCGGCTTCCACGGCGATGCCGCTGATTCGAAGCCGGACCGTCACGGGAAGCCCGGCCAGCAGAAGGTCCGGATCCAAGCGGATCCGGTTGCCTTCCGCTTCAACGCCGGGCCGCCCGGCCAGCCGCTTCCCCACCCGCTCCATGATCATGCCGGTCAGGAAGCCGGATCCGCCGCCCCAGCCGAAAACCGAAGCGTGGGCCAGGCGAATGCAGACCCGGCCACCCTCCTCCACGGCCGCCGTCCATTCCGTCCGAAAGGGGACCAATCCGGCCAGCGGAACGCGGACCTTCCCTTCAAAAACAAGGAGTCCCGGCTCCAGCGTTAAACGGGGTTCGGACGGCTCTTCGCTCCCTTCCAGCAGGCGGAGGCACCAGCCGACGCATTCGGCTTCTTGCACGACCAGCCGAAGGCGTTCAATTTGCATGGGGAGGATCCGAGCGGGCTTAAAGGGAATAGACGGTGGCGGCGGGCAGGACAGAGACCCCGGCTTTTGTCAGGGCGTTCAATGCCAGGTCGATATTTTCGAAGCGAAAGACGACCACGGCCTTATCGGTGGCCTTTTCAACAAAGGCATACATGTATTCCACGTTCAGGCCGGCCTGCTCCAGCACGCCCAGCACATGGGCAAGGCCGCCGGGCTGATCGCCGACCTCCACCGCGATCACCTCGGTGAGGATGACGGTGTGGCCCTTGGCGCGCAGCGCGCGAAGGGCGCCATCCACATCATTGACGATCAGGCGGAGAATGCCGAAGTCGGAGGTGTCGGCCAGGGAGAGCGCGCGGATATTGATGCCAGCCTCGCCAAGAGTGCGGGCCACATCGGCCAGCCGGCCGGTGCGGTTTTCCATGAACAGGGAGATTTGTTTTAGCTTCATGGCTTAGGATCGATGAATACCACGCGCTGCACCTTGCCGGCGGCGCGCTCGAGTGATTTGGGTTCCACCAGGGTGACTTTGGCGCTGAGGCTCAGCATGCTCCGCATCTCGTCGGCGATCCGGTGGCGCAGGGCTTCCAACTGCTTCACCTCGTCGGAGAAGAGCCGCTCCGAAACCTCGACCTTGACTTCGATGTCGGCGAGAATGCCGGTTCGATCGACGACGATCAGGTAATTCGGCTCGACTCCCTCGATCTTCATCAGCACGCTTTCGATCTGGGAGGGGAAGACGTTCACCCCCCGGATGATCAGCATATCGTCGGTGCGTCCCGAAAGGCGCTCGATCCGGCGGAACGTGCGGCCGCATCCGCAGGGCTCCTCGATCATCCGGCTGATGTCGCGGGTACGATAGCGGATCAGCGGGATCGCCTGCTTGGTCAGGCAGGTAAAGACCAGCTCGCCGGACTGCCCGGCGGGCACGGGCTTGCCGGTGGCGGGGTCGATGACTTCCGGATAGAAATGATCCTCGAACACATGAAGGCCCTGCTGCACCAGGCATTCGCCGGCCACTCCGGGGCCGATGACCTCGCTGAGCCCGTAGATGTCCAGCGCCTTGATGTGCAGCCGATCCTCGATCTGGCGGCGCATGGCCTCGGTCCACGGCTCGGCGCCGAAGAAACCCGCCTTGAGCTTGAGCGAGCGGATGTCGATGCCTTCTTCCGCCGCCACCTCGGCCACCTGCAGCGCGTAGGATGGCGTGCAGGCCAGCAGCGTGGTGCCGAAATCCTTCATCAGCATCAGCTGCTTCTTGGTGTTGCCGCCCGACATCGGGATGACGGCGGCGCCCAGTTTTTCGCCGCCGTAATGGAGGCCCAGTCCGCCCGTGAAGAGCCCGTAGCCGTAGGCGACCTGGAGGACATCCTGGGGCGTTCCGCCGCCGTTGGCCAGCAGGCGCGCGCAGCAGACGGACCACATGTCGATGTCTTCCCGGGTATACCCGACCACCGTCGGCTTGCCCGTGGTTCCGGACGAGGCATGAATCCGCACAATCTGATCCATGGGCACCGCGAACATCCCGAAGGGGTACTGCTCGCGGAAGTCGTCTTTTACCGTGAAGGGAAGCCGGCCGATATCGTCAATGGAGCGGATATCCGCCGGCTTGAGGCCGGCCTCGTCGAACTTCTTACGGTACAGCGGCACATGGGCATAGGCGCGCTCGACCGCGCCCCGCAGCCGTTCCGACTGCAGGACGCGCAAGCGGTCGCGGGACCGGCATTCATTTTCTGAATCGAAATAGACGGTCATAAACGCTTAGAACGTATAGCCGATTTCCCACCGCATGAAATAGGCGGTGTCACGGTCGGATTTGTAGTAATCGCCCGGCTCCAGCATTTCAACCACGATGTGGCCCTTGACCACATCCTTGGCGCTGATTCCGGGGTGAGCCAGGATCGATCCGATCGTGGCGCCGGCATACAGACCGCGCTGATGCCCGCCTCCGGGGCCATCCGCCTCGGGCGCCATGACCTGCCCCAGCATCGCAGAAACAATGGTATCCTTGCTGAGGTTCAGGCCGGCGTGGGCGTAGGCAAACGTCAGATTGGACCACCGGGCGGCTCCATCGGCGTCATAGGTGTAGGCCAGCAGATCGGCGGTGCCGATCTGCGGATAGCGGCCCCAGAGCGGATTCCAGCCTTCGTCATCCTTCGTATCGGGATCATTGCCCGAATACCAGGTCATGCCCAGCTTCGACCAAGGCTTCGCCGCCGTGTCGCGCATATAGTCGGCCTTGACGCCACCATCCACCATATACCCCATCACATCCTGTCCATCGCGATCGCCCAGCTGACCGGCGCCTTCCACATTGGCGCTCAGCATGTCGTTGATTTTGACAGCAACCAGGCCGCCAACCGTATGCACGTCCAGATCAGGGATCGTCACGGCCCCGTTTTCCCAATCGCTCTCGTGCTTGTAGATGTAATAGCTTTCCAGCCAGACATCCTTGGCAAGCGCATACGTTCCATAGAGAATGACGCCAGACTCTTCCATGTCGGCATTAGCCTTTGGATAGCCGACAATATCGCGATGCTGGTCATTCGCAACCAGTTCGGTATCGGGTCGATTATTAATCCCAATCAGGTTGACGGTGGCCTTATCCTTGGCCCACGTGAACCGGGCGGCATCAAAATAGATCGTGCGCGAGCCGTCCTTAGGAGTGCCTTCAAAAATCAGTCGTCCGTTGCCGAAAGGGCGCCCCGGCGCGTAGAACAGGTCCTGGCGGCCGATGCGGATTGAGACCGATTCATCCGCCATCAACTTGCGCAAATCGAGGTACAGGTTGTCGACGAGAACTTCATCGGGAAAGTTCCAGGCATCATTTTCAGGGTCGTAATAGTGGCGGAACTCATTGACGAGGCGACCGTAGACTCCGACGTGTTCGTTCAGATCGAATTGACCCCAGACGCGAGTGCGGAAGCGGATGTAATTGTTCAGCCCGTCGCGGGTTTCGCCGGGAGGATCGACCTTGATCGGAACGTGATCGAATGTTTCCTGCCGAAGGCGGAAGTCTCCGCCGCCTGTCAGCTTGGGATACTCGGGAGCGCCCTCCTGGGCCGCCATACCCGCACCCGCCACCAGTATCGAACCCGCCCACGCCGCCACACGCATCACTTGCTTCATGGTATCATCCTATGATCGGGTTTAGAACAATTCACGATACCTTATCATGTTGGCGTCGAAGGTCAATCAACAAAAAAAACGGGCCGAGGTTTCCCTCGGCCCGTTCGAATGTCTGTGTTACCGATCGATTCGGTCAGTCGCCAATGTACGGCATCTCAATCCGGTAGAACTTCTTCGTGGTGACCGGCGGAGTGTTGATCGTCTGGCTTCCGTTAGCCTTCGGCGTCTGATCGACGTAGGTCCAAGGCCCATTCGGATCATCAGCCTGGAACAACTTATACATTCCGCTGCCGCCTGCGCCAGAACCGGGGAAGCTCACCAGAATCTCGCCTTGAGCGTTCACGGCTATATTCGTGATCTTCAACGCGCTGGTGTTGGTCGTCGGATCCGTTCCGAGGATTGCTTCATCCTTGTTGTTGATTCCATCGCCATCCAAGTCGCCCGCCTCTGCTTCCGCAACGGTCGTATAGGTCTCACCAGGTCCGACGGGGATATAATTTGTCAGCCAGCTGGCGCTTGTGTCCGGCCGGGCTTCGAACAACGCAACAACGTTGGTCCCGTAAACGTGAATCTGGGCGTAAGACAACGTCCAGTCTTTCGTAGGGGTATTCGTGTCGCTATTGCCATACACCTGCGTCGAATCGACTTTCAATCCGGTCACATAGGCCGCTACGCCGGCGGGAATGGTCAGCGTATAGGTGTTCGGCAGCGTATTCGTAACCGAGGAGCCGTCCACAGGCGTGATGGTTCCAAGAGCCGTGTTGACCGAGGCGGCCTTGACCGGGATGATCAACTGGTCCGTATTCACCACATCATCCAGCATGCCGGCGCCCATGGCTACCAATGCGCTCATGCCCGCTCCACCCGTCGAAGTGCGCACCATGAACCACCGACCACCCGAAGCAGGTCCGGTGAATCCAGTGTTATTGGTGCTCGTCCTGGTATAAGCCAACGCGCTCGTCAGGTTTGTTCCATTGATCGCGACCGTAAACGCGGAATAGGCGGGGGTACCCACGGTAGCGGCGCAATCCTGCTCGATCGCAATCCGAACCCATGAATTGGTATCGTAAAAGACCCCTGTCCACTTCGATGTGGTCCAAGCGCCGCCGTCTTTTCCGTGCATCAGGTTGAAGTTGCTGTTGACATCAAAGTAAAACGCCATACGAGCGGTGGCATCAACAGAATCCAGAAGCTCCAGGGACTCCAGTCGCGTGGGCTTCATGAAGAAATCCATCTTGTACCACTTGGAGTTCAATGTTGTCGCATTGAACTGATTGGTAACCACACCTTCGAAGTAAAGTGACTTGCCGCCGCTGGCGCCGCCACTTTGAACGTACGCTACCCCATTGCTCGTCCATGAGGTATAGCCGACAGCGGGAAGGGCAGCACCGATAGTGCCGTCTTCAAAGTTCCACGTGCTATACACCGCTTGATCAGCATGGGCGCTCAGCCCCATCGCCATGGCTACCGCCGCAATCCACAGACTCTTCTTCATGAAACCCTCCTCATTAATCTCTTTCATTAAAACAGCCGATGAAACCGTTTAGAACAAAAGCCCCCACATTTCCCATTTGAAACATTATCACCGCATGGACTGACTTGTCAACCGCTCGCTTCCAAGCGGCTTACTCAATCATTCCCCCGAATAAGGCACCCGGATCTTGTAGAACTTCTTAGCCGAGCTAGGCGTCACATTGATGCTGATCTCGCCCGCTTGCTTGTTTGTCGATGCGGCAGACGCATAAGACCCGTTGACCAGGTCGGCGGCATAGAGCTGGTACGGATTGGTCGTGCCGTCAGCCGAGCCCTGGAAGCTCACCACGATCTCACCCGAGGCATTGACCGCGATATTCGTGATCTTCAGGTAGCTTTCGGCATCCTTCGGATTGGTTCCAACGATGGCCTCGGCCTTGTTATTGAAGCCGTCCCCGTCATAATCGGCCGCTTCCGCTTCCGCAAAGGTCTGATAGAGGTTGGTGCCGCCGATTTCGAAGTTGTCCGTGATCCACTTGGCGCTCGTTCCGGCCTTGGCGGTGAACAGGGCGGTCACATTCGTTCCCAGCACCTGCACCTGCTCGTATGTCACATCCCACGGCTGCGAAATAACCGACTCGGTCGTGTTTGTCTCGGTCTGCGTTTCGTCCAGCTTCAAGCCCGACACAAAGGCGGCTACGCCACCATTAACCGACAGTGTGAATGTCTTGGGGACACCTTGCACGATCGTCACCGACCCGGCGGGGCTGATGGCGCCGTAAGCGGTATTGAAGGACTTGGCAAAGACGATCAGACTGGCCGGAGCCGTGTATTCCGTTGTAATCACATCGTCGATCAAGCCGATGCCCAAACCGGCGAGCGCCTTCATTCCGTTCCCCGAATCCGCGTTCATAGCCACATACCAGGTGCCAGTTCCGTTTCCAGCCACAAAAGTATCGGGCGATCCGGAAACACGAGTCATCGCTATACTGTCAGACAGATTCGCGCCATTAAGGGCAATGGTGAAGCCAGACATCGCATCATTCGGAAACACCCCGTCGTCCTGCTCGATCGCAACGCGGACCCAATCATTTGAATCATACTTAACCGACGTAAATGTCAGGTTAGTCCAAGCTCCAATGCCATTATTGCACATCAGGTTGAAATTGCTG
>CAXNFL010000022.1:0-14366 GCA_964201555.1 Kiritimatiellia bacterium | reverse complement strand
CATTGTCCGCTACGGATGGTGCATGCTGCCCATGGACGACACCCTCGCTACGGCGGCCCTGGACCTGGGCGGGCGGCCCTTCCTGGTTTTCCAGCCGCTGCACACGAAGAAGATCAAGGCGTTCGACGTCAATTTGATCGGCGAGTTTTTCCGCGCGTTCTGCACCGAGGCCCGGATGAATCTCCACCTGGCGCAGTCGTACGGCAAGGACCCGCACCACGGCTATGAAGCCATGTTCAAGGCTGTTGCCCGCGCCCTGCGGATGGCCTGCGATCGGGATCCCCGCGTCAAGGGCGTGCCTTCGAGCAAAGGTTCCATTTAAGGGCAACGATGTTTACGATTATTCCCGCGATTGACATCAAAAACGGCCGCTGTGTCCGCCTCCGACAGGGGCGGGTGGAAGAGATGACCGTCTATTCCGACGATCCCGTGGCCATGGCGCTCCGGTGGCAGTCGGAAGGGGCCGCGTTTTTGCACGTGGTGGATCTGGACGGCGCGTTCGAGAAGCGCCCGGTCCACACGGACTTGGTTGCGGCGATCTGCCGCGCCATCACGATTCCCGTGGAGCTGGGGGGCGGCATCCGCACGGCCGGGCATATCCGCGACCTGCTGGACCGCGGCTTGAACCGCGTTATCCTCGGCACGCGCGCCTGTGCCGATCCCGGCAGCGTGCGGCAGCTGACGGCGGAGTTCGGCGACGCCATCGTCATCGGCATCGATGCCCGCGGCGGCAAGGTGCAGGTTAACGGGTGGGTGGATACGACCGACATGACGGCCCTGGACCTGGCCAAGCGCATGGAGCAGGCGGGCGTGCGGACCTTGATTTACACGGATACGGCCACGGACGGCATGCTGGGCGGACCCAATACGGAAGCCGTTCGGGCGCTTTGCGAAGCGGTGCCGGGCTGCCAGGTCATTGCTTCGGGCGGCGTTTCCGAGCCGGCCCACGCCCAATCCCTGGCGTCCATGGGCCTGAAGAACCTCGAGGGGGCGATCGTGGGCAAGGCGCTTTATGACGGGCGCACCACCCTGGCCGAATTGCAGGCCGCGGCCCGCTGAGGAGACGCATGGAACCGGCGCTTTTTGAATTGCCCAACGGGATGAGGATCGTCACGTGCCGCATGCCGGCCGTGGAGAGTGTGGCCATGGGGCTCTGGGTGGGCGTGGGCGGCCGTCACGAGACGCCCGCTCTTTCGGGCATCAGCCATTTTATCGAGCACCTCCTCTTCAAAGGGACGCGCCGCCGTTCGGCCTCCGCCATTTCGCGCGCCATTGAAGGGCGGGGTGGCGATTTCAACGCGTTCACGCAGGAGGACGCCACCTGCTATTATGTCCGGATGGCGGCCCGCCATGCGGATGCCGCCTTTGCCATCCTGACCGACATGATCCGCCATCCGCGTTTTGCGGCGGAGGATGTCGCCAGTGAGAGGGATGTCATTCGTGACGAAATCCTGATGTACCGCGATCAGCCGGCGCAGGTGGCGGAAGACCGCCTCGGCGAGCTGCTCTGGGCGGACCATCCGCTCGGGCGCCCGCTGGTGGGAAGTCCGGCCACGCTCGACCGTATCCGGCGCGCCGATATTGCGGCTTACAAGAATGCCACGTATGTGCCTTCCTCCACCATCCTTGCGGTCGCGGGGAAGGTCGATCATGACCGCTGGAGGCGCCGCGCGGAGCGCGCCTTCTCGGATTGGTCCGGCCGGCCCCAGGCGGCCTGTTCGCCCGTCGATAAACGGGTGGCGCAGCAGCGCGTCGGGCTGGTGGCCAAGGAGTCGGAACAGGCGCACCTGGCGCTGGGGTTCCGCGTCTACGGCCGGAATGATCCCCGCCGGCATGCGCTTAAAGTGTTATCCGTGGTGCTGGGCGAGAATATGAGCTCGCGCCTTTTCCAGGTCATTCGCGAAAAACATGGGCTGGCCTATGCCATTCAATCCTGCACGTCGCACTTCGATGACACGGGCTCGCTGGTGGTCACGGCCGGCGCGGATCCGGATCAGTTCCGCCGCGTGTTGAAGCTGATTGGACGGGAGCTCCGGCGGTTGCGCGAGACTCCGGTCGGCGGGCGCGAATTGCGCCGGGCCAAGGATTATTTGACCGGCCAGGTTCGCCTGGGGCTGGAGAGTTCGGGCCGCCAGATGAACTGGGCGGGAGAATCGGTTCTGGCCTACGGCCGTTTTATATCACCTGAAGAGGTGATTGCCGCCATTGAGGAAGTGCGGGCCGAGCAGGTGCAGGCCGAGGCGGCGGCCGTCTTCAAGGCGTCGCTTGCCAGCCTGGCCGTGGTGGCTCCCGGCGTGAAGCCGGAGCAGGCCCCCGAGTTTGAACGGCTGCTGGAATCCGCCCTACGCGGAACGTGAGGCGCTGAACGCGGGCACATTTTCCAGCCGGCCCTCGAAGGCGGCGTGGAGCAGGGGCCCCATGTGACGAAGGATGTCATCCCGGGTCATGGGGATGGGCATGTTCTTTAATTTGCTTTCCAAGGCCGGATCCTGGGCGGCTTTGAGGGCCCGTTCCCGGTGGACGGCGCCAAACCCCGGAATCTGGGACAGCGAAATCGGGGCATTCAGCCTCAGGCTGAAGTTCATCAAGCCGCGCGCCACGGCGAGCGCGAGCTCCCGTCCGTGTTTGGATTCAAGCGGGCCTTCAATCAATCCGGCCTTTCGAAGAAGACTTCCGACCGGGCGGAGACGGGCTTCGATGGCGTCGCCGAAGAGGACGATGTAGTAGGGGTTCAGCAGGCCGCATGCCCGGCCGTGGGAGACGACATCGACGAAGGAAAAGCTGTTCAGGTGGGGCCCGTTTGTCCCGCCCAGCATGATGGCCAGGCCGCCCAGGTCGGTGCCGAGGCCCACGGCTTCAAGCGCGGCAGGGGCATGGGACTGAACGGCGGAGGGCCCCTCCGTCAGAAGCAATTCCAACCCGGTCAAGGCCACCTGCGAAATGGCCTCCAGCTTATCGGCCGCACAGCCCGTGTAGACTTCGAGGTTGTGCGACACGCCATCCAGGATGCCGTCCGTCAGCAGGCTGGGCGGGGCGGTGCGCAGGACATCGAAATCGAACAGCGCGGCCGCCGGCACCAGCGCGTCGTCGATGATCAGTTTTTTCTGGCCCGCTTCCGGATCGGTGATGTTTGAATACCGGGTCAAATGGGCCGCGGAGCCGGCCGCCGTTTGAATGGCCATCAGGGGAATCAGCCGACGGGCCGGCGTGCTTAAGGCCGTCACCTTGCCCATTCCGAAGAGCGAGTCCATCGTGGGGCAGGCGAGGCCCAGGGCGGCCAGCGCGCCCGCGGCCTTGGCGGCGTCGATCACGCTGCCGCCGCCGAGGGCGATGATCAGGTCGGGCCTGGCATGAAGGATCAGGGACTCCATGCGATAGACGTCTTCGCGCGGAGAGTTGGGACGGGCCCCGGGAAAGGCGCGGCCGCCGACCGTTTCAACGCCCGCTTTTTGAAGGGACTCGAGCACGGCGGCGGTGAGGGAAGCGTGCCAACCGCCGTCATTCGCAAACAGCAGGGCGCGGGTCCCGAGTTTGCGCGCCAGGGGGCCGGCCTGCGAAAGGACGCCGGCGCCGCAGAGATAACGGTCGCCCCGGAAGTTTTTCAGCAAGGCCCTGGCTTGTTCCCGGCTGGTCATGAGGGTTTGCCTCGCTTGACAACAATGGCGCAGGCCGCTTTATGGGTGCGGGAAGAATCGAACTCGTAGCTGTAGCCGAGCGGTTCCAGGACGCGCCGGTAGAGAAGATCGCAGTGTTCGCAATAATCGGGATAGGGTTTCATGTGATCGATTTCGAGAAGCCGGCCCTTGGAGGGGCAGTGGCGCATGTTGATGCGGAACTCGCCGGCCTCCTCATCCAGCTCCATGGTGAAATCGGCCGCCTCTTCGTTCAGCGTGTGGTGCCAGTACAGCCAGCAGCCCTTGATGCCGTTTTTCGCCACCAGGTCCCTGAGGTTGTTCAGGAAGTGGTCGGAGATGTACGCCCAGAAGCCGATGACGGCTTTTTTGCCGTCTCGCGCTTCGAGAAAGCGGAAGAGCTCGCTGTAGGCGGGAATAAATTCGGTGCAGGAGATCATGCGGCCCTCCGGAAGAAGCGCTGGGTGTAACGGCCGGTTTCCGCCTCGTAGCGGAGCATTTCCATGGCGTACGGGGTCGATTCGCAAATCGTTTTGCCGACCGTGGCCACGGTTTCATTGAACAGCGGGGAGATGGCGTAGCCGTTGGCCTTCATGTGGGCGACGGCGGGGTTCAGCAAGACCTCGATCAGCAGTTCATCCGGGGATTCGGTGAAGTGAACTTCGCCGCCTTCCAGCTTGAAAATGTGGTCGTAGTGCTCGCGCAGGGCCGGGAGCCCCTTTTCCCGCAACGCTTTTGTGAGCGGCGCATACCAGGCCAGGGCAAATTGGCGGAGGTAGTCGCGCACGGCCTGTTCGCCATAGCGCAGGCGGACATATTCCAGGCCCGCACTCAGGCCGCCGTGGAAATCCTTGTGCAGGTAGACGTTGTCGCCGGCTTTCCGATCAATCTTGAGGGTGGCCATTCGGGCTCCTACTTGACAAGGTTCAGCACGAAAAGCAAGGTGCCGTCGCGGGCGGGGATCCCCCCCAGGACCAGCGGCGAGCGGCCGTGCAAAACCGCGCGTGTTTGAATCAGTTTCACAGTACCTCGGCTGACGGTAATGTCAAGATTGTTGGCGGGGCCGGAGAGGGCGACCTTGAAGTTTTTGCCCAGCTTGACGGGCTCGGAAGCGGGGAGCGTGACCGTGGCCGAGTCGACCAGCTTGAAGGAGCTGAAAGCCAGGTTGCCGCGCATGAGGGCGGCCACGTCCTGAAGTGCCGGATCGATTTCCGTCCCCTGGCTGGCGCGCACCAGGCGGATTGAGAGGGATTCCGACCCCGCCCGGGCGGGGAGGACGGCCAGCGCGGCGAAAAGGATGGCCGCCATCAGGATCAGGAGGGGAGAGCGGTTAATCATACGTTTCCTCCAGGCCTGAAACCCAGACGACGGCGCCGGTGTTTCGGCCGTCTTTCGAGACGACGTTCAAAATCATGGACCCCGTGCAGGAGGGGCCGACCTCCAACGACGTGACGCGGGTCGCCTCGGCCGCTGCCGAGGGAGACCAGAGAATGAGCGTCAACAGGGCGACGGCCCCAGCCATGGCGAGAGAGGTCCAGAGGGCGGATCGGGAATGATGGGGCTGGGGAGCGGGCTCCTGGACGGTAAGCCGGGCGCGGGCGGAAAAATCCTGCCAGAAGGCTTCCGGCGAACCGGCGCTGGTTCGGGGAGCCTGCTTTTTCAGCTCCTGCTGGAGGGTGGTCCAGTCCGTCATGATTTGCTTTCTCCCTTTTCGATCTGATCCATCAGCCCTTTGAGCCGGCGGCGCCCATGGAAAAGGCGCGACATGACCGTTCCAATTCGCACTCCCGTGGCCGCCGCGATCTCCCGGTAGCTCAACCCATCGGCGAACCGCAGCATGAGCGTCACCCGCAACTCGTCCGAGAGCTGGCCCAGCGACGCGTCGAGTTGCCGCGCCAGATCCCGCCGGCTTGCGTTGTCGAGCGGCGTATCGGCGGCGGTATCGGAGATGTCCTGTTCCACCCCGTCTTCGTCCTCGGCCAAGCGGTTTTCCCGCCGCCGCTGCGTCGCCCTGCGGTGATCGGCCGCGCAATTCCAGACGATCCGGTAGAGCCACGTGGCCAAGCTGCTGCGCCCGTTAAAGCCGGGAATCGCTTTCCAGGCTTTCAGAAACGCATCCATGACCACATCCGGCGCCACATCCGGGCCCACGATCCGGGAGGCGATTCCGAGCGACTGGGACCTGAGGGGTTCGAATAAACCCGCAAAGGCCTCCATATCGCCTTTTTTCGCCCTAGCCAGCAGTTCGATGGGATCCGGAGATTGCATATTAATGGACGCCGAAGTGTGCTATAATATTCATTGGAAAAGAGGGGTATGAATATAATGTGTTTTCAGACCGTCATAGTAGCAGATGAGGAAAGGAATCAGCCATGAAAAAGAGACTATCCAAGGGTTGGGCTGGCGTGGTGGGTGCGGTTCTTTTTGGAATGAGCCTGACGCCCGCGGCCCAGGCGGGTGATAAAGAATGGGCAACGGCTGGAAAGGTCCTGACGGGTTTGGCTGTATTTGGCGCCATCTCCTCGCTGGCTCAGCCGACGTATTATTACGAGCCCCAGCCGCAGATGGTGTATGTGGACCGGCCGGTTTATGTGGATCGTCCCGTTTATATGAATCCACAGCCTGCCGCCTATTATGCGCCTCAGGCGGTTTATGCGCCGCCGGCGCCCTATGTGCCGCCCGCCCCGGCTTATGCGCAGCCGACAACCTATCGGGCGACGACCTATACGCCCACGGCTTATTCGCCGCCGCCCGTTCCCGCCCAGGAGCAGCCGGCCGTCCAGACCTATTCGGAGCCGCCGGTTATCGCCTACGAGACCCGCTATTTTGAGGGAAGGCGGATGGAGGGCTGCCCCCGCGTCAACTTCCGCAACCCCCGCTACCAGCCGCGCGAGATCGTGGTGTCCTATGGCAACGGGATGCGGCTCTATCAGCCCGGCATTCGCGGACATCTGACCTACGTCCAGCAGTGGTCGCCCCAGCAGGGGATTTGGCTGACGGTAGGGCGGCATCCCTGCATGTGGTGAAATCGGTGTTTGAAAAATGCCGGCCGGACCCGTATAGTATTTAGAAAAGCAAAGGGTCCGGAATGCGCATTTTATATATCGATATCGACACGCTCCGTCCCGACCACCTGGGTTGCTACGGCTACCATCGAAACACATCGCCGAACATGGATGCCTTGGCCGCGGAGGGGGTTCGGTTCGATAACTGCTACGTTTCCGATTCGCCGTGCCTGCCCTCCCGCGCGGCCCTCTATTCCGGCCGGTGCGGCATTCGCAACGGGGCCATCAACCATGGCGGGGCGGCGGCCGATCCCTCCATCGATCCCGCGCAGCGGCAGTTTCGCATGTTCATGGACCACTTCATGGTCAAGCTCAGGGGCGCCGGGCTTCACACGGTTTCGGTGAGCCCGTTCGGTGAGCGCCACGCCTCGTTCTGGTTCTACAACGGCTTCAAGGAGATGATCAACACCGGGCATGGGGGTTCGGAGAGCGCCGAAGAGATCATTCCCCACGCCTTGGACTGGCTGGACCGCAAAGGGGCGGGGGACAACTGGTACCTGCACGTCAATATCTGGGACCCGCACACGCCCTACCGCGCGCCGGAAGCGTTCGGCAATCCGTTTGAAAAAGATCCGCCTCCCGCCTGGATGACCGAGGAAGCGAGGCTGAAAACCTGGAATACCTACGGGCCCGGCTGCGCCCAGGAACCGGGCGGCGCCTATACGGATCCATCCGTCTACCGCCGCTGGTCCCGGCAGCCGGAGAGCATCGACAGCCTGGCGTCTTACAAAAAGTGGATCGACGGCTACGACTGCGGGATCCGGTATGCCGATGACCAGGTGGGCATCCTGCTGGCCCGGCTGAAAACCCTTGGCGTGCTCGACGACACCCTCATTTTCATCAGTTCCGACCACGGGGAGAATCAGGGCGAGCTGGCCGTATACGGGGATCACCAGGCCGCCGATCACATCACCAACCGGGTGCCGCTGATCGTGCGGCACCCCAAGGGGATCGGCGGCCGCGGGCGGGTGGACAAGGCGCTGCATTACCAGTTCGACTGGGCGGCCACGCTGCTGGAGATGATGGGGCAGGCGGTTCCGGCCAGCTGGGACGGCGAGTCGTTCTGGCCCGCCTTCGAGGCGGAGCAGGATGAGGGGCGGCCTTTCCTGGTCACCTCCAACTGCGCCTGGGCCTGCCAGCGCGGCGTGCGCTGGGGCGACTATCTCCTGCTCCGGACCTATCATTCCGGCTTCAAGAACTATCCGGAGCGGATGCTGTTCAATGTGGCGGAGGATCCCCATGAGCAGAACGACCTGGCGCCGGCCCGGCCGGACCTGGTGGGCGTCGGCATGACCCAGCTGGACGACTGGCTGGCGGATGAGATGCGCCGGTCGCACCGGGATGTGGACCCCCTCTGGACCGTCATGCGGGAGGGGGGGCCGGTGCATGCCAATTTCAACAGCCCGTCCTTTGACCTGTATGTGGAACGGCTTCGCAAGACCGGCCGGGAAGCGTTTGCGGGGGAGCTGCTCAGGCGGAAAAGAGAACTCCGTTAAAATCGCTTGCATTGGGATGGCTATTTGAGTATAAATTATTGTTTACAAAGCGATTCTGGAGGTATTGACGATGAAAAAGGAAGGCCACCCGCAGTACGCCGAGGCGAAAGCCACCTGTGCTTGCGGTAATGTTATGAAGTTGAATTCGTCCGCGAAGGAAATTCACTGCAACACGTGTTCGGCATGTCACCCGTTCTATACGGGCAAGTCCTCGTTCGTGGACGTGGCCGGCCGCGTGGATCAGTTCAACAAGCGTTACAAGAAGGAAGCCGCCAAGTAAAGCGGTTCTCTTTATGCGAAAGGCCGGGCGGGCTCATCCGTTCGGCCTTTCTTATTTTTCAGGGGTCCCATGATCACGTCCGACTTAGCCGCCCGGTATCGTGACCGGCTTGGAGATGTGGAGGGACGGCTGTCCACGCCAGGCGCCGCCGCTCAATCCCGGAAGTTCCAGGAACTTGTGCGGGAACATGCGCGCCTGCGGCGGATCGTCGAGAAGTCCGACGCCTTTTTCAAGGCCCTTCGGGATCAGGCCGAATATAAGGCGATGGCCGAAGCTTCCGACGCCGATTCCGAAATGAAAGAACTGGCGCGCGCCGAAATGGCCACGCTGGAGGCGGCCTTGCCGCGTTTGGAGCGGGAGGCCTTGATCGCCATGCTGCCGCCCGATCCCGCCGACGACCGCAATGTGATCATGGAAATCCGGGCGGGGACCGGGGGTGACGAAGCCGCCCTGTTCGCCGCCGAGCTGTTCCGCATGTACAGCCGCTACGCCGAAACCCGGGGCTGGAAGGTATCCGTGTTCGACGCGAATCCCTCCGAAAAAGGCGGCTACAAGGAAGTCATTGCCACGATCGAGGGGGAAGCCGTCTACCGCGCGCTCAAGTTCGAGTCCGGCGTTCATCGCGTCCAGCGCGTGCCGGTGACAGAATCGCAGGGGCGGGTGCACACCTCCGCCGCCAGCGTGGTGCTTTTGCCGGAGGCGGGCGAATCCGACGATGAAATCATTGTCAATGAAGGCGATTTGCGGGTGGATACCTTTCGCGCCAGCGGCGCGGGCGGGCAGCACGTCAACCGGACCGATTCCGCGGTCCGTCTGACCCATCTTCCGACGGGCGTCGTGGTGTCCTGCCAGGCGGAGCGGTCGCAACTGCGCAACAAGGAAAAGGCCATGGCCATGTTGAAGGCCCGGTTGCTGGACTTGAAGCGGCAGGAGGAGAACGCGAAAACCGGCAATCTCCGCAAGACGGCCATCGGTTCGGGCGATCGCAGCGAGAAAATCAGGACGTATAACTTCCCCCAGAACCGGCTCACGGATCATCGCATCAATTTCACCCTTTACAATCTCGATCGCGTCATCGAGGGCGACCTCCAAGGCGTCCTGGATGCCTTGTATGAGAGCGACCTGGAAGACCGGATGAAGCAGGAACTCGATACGGTTCGCTGATGGGGGATTTGCCGTGTCCGTCCGACTCGATGAGTATCTCAGGAAAAGGGCGGCGGAATTGGAAGCGCTCGGCGCTTCGGAAGCCCTTTTGAACCTGGAGCATGTGGCGGCCCACCGGCTGGGCGTTCCCCGCTTGGAGTTGATTCCCCTCCGGAGCGAGCCGCTCGCGCCCGACATTTTAGCGGCGATTGACTCCGATGCCGTCCGGCTGGCCGCCGGCGAACCCCTTCAATATATCCTGGGAGAAACTCCGTTTCACGGACTGATGCTTAAGACGGACCGGCGGGCGCTGATTCCGCGGCCTGAGACGGAATGGCTGGTGGATCAGGTGCTGGCCTGCGGGGCGATCTGGGCGGGTCCTGTGCCGGCAGTGGCGGATGTGGGCACGGGAACCGGGTGCATTGCCCTGGCCCTGGCATCGGCTCAGCCGCGCGCCCGGGTGCTGGCCGTTGAGGCGGATCCGGCGGCGCTGGCGCTGGCGTGTGAAAACCGGGCTCGGCTTGGCTTGGTGGGCCGGGTCGAGATGCGGGTGGGCGATTTGCTGGACGGCGTGCCTCCGGGCTCGCTGGATGGCGTTGTTTCAAATCCTCCTTACATTGCCTCGGCTGTTTGCGCCACGCTGGACCGGCATGTGCGGGACCATGAACCCTGGCGGGCGCTGGATGGCGGGGCGGATGGACTGGATCTTATCCGGCGTTTGGCGAGGCAGTCTCTGGTGTGTCTCAAGCCGGGTTCTCCCCTGTGGCTCGAAATCGGTTACGATCAGGGTCCCGCGGCCGCCGGAATCCTGGCGGCCGCCGGGTTTGCGGATATCGACATCCGCCGCGATTGGTCCGGCCTTGATCGCGCCGCCTGCGGCTGGCGGCGTTGAGCAAGCCCCCGAGTTGTGGTTGCGGAAAAGACGCCGGCTGGGGTACACTGGCCAATCATGAAAAAGACCGGGATGTTGCTGGTGGCCGCCGTCCTTTTCCTGGCGGTCGCCGGCTGGTTGAATCGGCCGTTGCTGGAGCGGCGTCAGACGTTGCGGCCGCCCAATCAGACGGATTTACGGCAGGCCCCGCCGCTGGTTGCCTTTACCACCGTGGCCCTGGGCGGTTTCCGGGGCATCCTGGCCGATGTGCTCTGGTTGCGCATCAGCACCCTTCAGGACGAAGGCCGCTATTTCGAAATCACCCAGCTGGCCGACTGGATTACCAAGCTGGAGCCCACGTTCACCGAAGTGTGGAGCTATCACGCCTGGAATATGGCCTACAACATCGGCCTTTTGTTCGATAACCCCGCCGACCGGTGGCGGTGGGTCGAGAACGGGATCCGCATGCTGCGCGAGGGGGGGTTGCGTGAAAATCCGGACAACCCCCGATTGTGTTGGGAGCTGGGCTGGATGTATTTCAATAAAATCGGCGGCTTTGCCGATAACGCGGCCGGTTATTACCAGTTCCAGCTGTACCAGGCTATGGAGTCGGTGCTTCCTGGAGGCTTTCTGAAGGAAGAACGGCCTGATGCGGCGTTGCGCGGCCAGTTCCGCCTGGAGGGTTCCGTCATGGCGCGCGTCGATCATACGCTGGGCCCCCTGGATTGGCGGCTTCCGGAGTCGCAGGCCGTGTACTGGGCCTGGGTTGGCCGCGAGCACACGAAGGGACCGCCCGATCTCTTTCTGGAGCGGCTGCTGTACCAGGCCATGATAGGCTCCTGCTTGCGCGGTCGGCTGGTGTGCGTGCCGGAACGGCAGATCCAGGTGAGGTTGGTGCGGCTCGATCTTTTCTTTCCCGCCCTTCACCAGCTCGCGGAGGCCCGGCGCCTTTTTCCAGACGATGACGGGATCTGCTCGGCGAATGATTTCCTGATGCGCGCGGCCATTTTCGAGTTGTATGCCCATGGGCTGGATGAGCCGGCCCGCAATCTGTTGGATCGATATCGCCAGGAGCATCCGCTCGCGCCCGCCGATCTGGCCTCGTTTGCCATGGCCGAAGCCACCGGCGGCCGGCAGGCGACCGCCGGCTACCTGGGTCGGGTGGAAAGCCTTTTCTTCGATGCGGAGATCGCGCGTTTGCAAGGGCGTCGGTCGGTAGCGGAGCGCCTCGACACCCTGGCGACGTACAGCTTCGACGGCATGGCCTCATTGGTAAAGAAGGCCGGCGAAACACTGCCATTCACCATGGACGAAGCCCGGGACAAGGTTCGCCAGCAGGCGCAGGCGGTCAGGCAGGCGGGTAGAACTCCATGAGGCCACCGCCCAAAACAATCGGGAGCCTGGCGCTGGCGCTGAGCGCGCTTTTGGCCGGCGGATGCGCGGATCGGAATGTGGATCCGGTGTCCGTGGCGTTCACGGGCATGGGTACACTGGGAAGCTTGATCATGCCGGCCGGCTACGCCTCCAACGCCGCCTCCTGGTGCGTCACGGTCACGACTTGCGTCAGCAGGCTGGAAGGACATCTGAGCATTTTCAAGCCTGGAAGCGACCTGGCCCGCCTGAACGCTTCCGCGGGCAGCGAGGGAATCGAAGTGGCATCGGATACGATGGCCGTGCTGAAAATGGGACTGCAGGGCAGTCGGGACAGCGGAGGCGCCTTCGACATGACGGTGGGCCCCCTGATGGCCCTGTGGGGCTTTCGCGGGTCCAATTCCGTTCTGCGGGTCCCGATGGAGTCCGAACGGGCTGAGACGCTCCAGCGGGTTGGGGCGGAACATGTGGTTATTTCAGGCCAGACTGTCCGGCTCGATCGACCCGGTGTGCGACTCGACGCGGGCGGCATCGGAAAGGGTTTTGCGGTTGACCGCTGCTGGGATGAGTTGCGCCAGCAGGGGGCCAAGTCATTTCTCATGAACCTGGGCGGAAACATGCGCGCCTCGGGGCAGCCATCGCCCGATCGGCCCTGGAGTGTGGGGGTTCGCCATCCATTTGACGCCAACGGCTTGCTGGGCCGGATGCGGCTGCCGGACGGCATGGCCGTGGCCACGTCCGGACATTACGAGCGCTTTGTGATCATCGGCGGCGTCCGGTATGCCCATATCATGGATCCCCGCACCGGGGCGCCCGTCCAGGGCATGGCTGGCGTCACCGTGGTGGCCCCGACGGCGACCGAGGCGGATATCCTTTCCACGACACTCTTTGTCATGGGGCCCGAGGCGGGGCTGGCGATGTTGCAACGAACCGGAAGAAAAGCGGAGGCGCTATTCGTTCCCGATCACCAGCCTCTGGAGATTCTCGTCACGCCGGGCATGGCCGATCTATTTGAGCCCGCTCCCGGAATGGCGGTCCGGTGTTTAACATTGAACGCTCATGCCGGCCATGTACAATGATCCGATTTGTCAACGCGCATGCATCCGAAGGGGAACATCTGTCATGAAGAAAACAGTCCGGTTGAATGGCGAATGGAAGAAAATCATCAAGGTGATCAAGGCCTATGATGGCCGGATTGATCCCCTGTACATGACTCCGGCATCGGAGTTCAAGCGCCGGCAGAATCTGGTCAAAAAGGCCCTGGCCGCGGGCGGGTTTGACGCGGGCCTGGTGTTCTCGGACGAGCATTACTGCGGCGATGTTCCCTACCTGGGCGGCAACACCAACATTTCGGTGGAGCAGGTGGCCGGGCTGATGGGGCCGACCGGCTTTCACCTGATCGCCGGATTGGAAGGCGGCTATGTGGCCGAGCAGCTGTCCGGCCGCTCGGGTTGTACGGTTCACAAGGCGGAGCTACTGCAGCTGGCTGACGAGAAATATCCCGTGGCGGCCGAGCGGATGGAAGACATCCTGGAGCAGGTGACCGGCAAGCCCCTGAAGAAGATCCGCAAGATCGCCCTGTTGACCCCCCGGCAAGTCCTGCCCACCAGTCTCACGGATTACCTCGTCCGCCTGTTCGGGGCGAAGAACGTGGTGGATGCGCAGGAGCTGTATTTCAAGGTCAAGTACGAGAAGTCGGATGTGGAGATGCGCCTGATCGCGGATGCCTGCCATGTGGCGGACGCCATGATGCGCGGCATGCTGGCTGTTCTGCAGCCCGGCATGCTGGAGACCGAGGTGGCGGCCTGGGGGTCCTTCATCGGCAAGGAGCTCGGGTGCGAGGATTGCGGCTTCAAGGTGATGGTGGGGGCCAACGAGGCGAACCGCACCCTGATCGGCAAGGCGCTGAACCGGCCGATCCAGAAGGGCGACTGGGTCCATCTGGGCGTGGCCCCCACGCGCGACGGCATGAACTCCTGCATTCGCCGGTCCGTGATCGCCGGGAAGGTCCGGCCGGACCAGCAGTACTGGTTCGATTTCATCGAAAAGGCCTACAAGGTCGGCTACCGCAAGTATGCGGAGGTGGCGGCGAAGAATCTTCCGGCCCGGCTGCAGGAGCAGGCGCTGGTTGATTTTTACGCCTCGAAAGCGGCGGAGGTGTCGAAGCGCGCCGGCAAGCCGATACCGCTTGCGAATCTGAAGCCGTACACCGGCACCCATAACTCGGGCTACACGGAATGCCAGGAGTTTTACGGCGCCATCACCCTGGATTCGCACAAGCCCCTTGGCCGCCAGGTGGTGACCATGCTCGATGTGGCGCTGCGCGGATTCGGGAACCACTGGAACGACCTGGTGATCCCGGGGTTTGATTACGTGGTGATCGAGAACACGCTGGGCAAGTCCGGCCGGAAGGTGAAGACGCTTACGCGCCTGCCCCTGAATGTCCAGGGGCTGGTCGGGCACGTGGCGGAGCTTTAGGCTTCGGCAGCGGGGTTTTGGTTCCCCGCG
>CAXNFL010000021.1:0-15485 GCA_964201555.1 Kiritimatiellia bacterium | reverse complement strand
GAAACGCCGCAACCCGACGGGTCATCACTTATCGTCAAAAAAAGTGCGAAATTCGGCCCTCACCTCCGATGTTGCTGTTTTCGTGAAACTGTTCCAGAATAGCGCCTGACCCAGAAACGTTGCGCAGGAGGAGGGGACAACTCGCATGGCCGATTTCCTTCAGACAATCATGGACAGCCGGCGTCTCGACGTGGCCGAAGCCAAGGCGGTCCTGCCCCTGGCCGGCCTGCGCGCCCGCGCCGAGGAGGCCCGCGCCGGGCGGCGCTCCTTTGCCGCCGCCCTGCGCAAGCCGGAGCCGATCGGCATCGTGGCCGAGATCAAGCGCGCCTCCCCCTCCAAGGGCGACCTGGCGCCCGACATCAACCCCGCCACCCTGGCCCGCGCCTTCGAAGTGGGCGGGGCCGCCGCCCTCTCCGTCCTCACCGAGCCCCACTACTTCAAGGGCTCGGCGGCCGACCTCACCGCCGCCCGCGGCGCCGTGAAGCTCCCCGTCCTGCGCAAGGACTTCCTGTTCGACGACTACCAGATCGTCGAGAGCGCCGCCATGGGCGCCGACGCCGTCCTGCTCATCATGCGCCTGCTGACCCGCGCCGAGCTGGTCCGCCTGCACGCGCTGACCCTGAAATGGGGACTTGACGCGCTCGTCGAGGCGGCCTCGGCGGAGGAGGTGAAGCTGGCCTGCGACATCGGGGCCGTGCTGATCGGCATCAACACGCGCGACCTGCAGACGTTCAAGATCGATCCGGAGCGCGCGGCGCGCCTGGCGCCGACCCCCGCGCCCGGGCGGGTGGTCGTCTCGCTCAGCGGCGTGACCAGCCGGGCCGACATCGACCGGCAGCGCAAGGCCGGCCTCACGCGCTTCCTGGTCGGCGAGTCGCTCGTGCGCGCGCCCAATCCCTCCACGCTGCTGCGCTCGCTCAAAAAAGCGCCGTGACGGACCTGTCCGTCCGCTTTTCTTAATCCTCCCCCCCTCTTCCGTGGCGATGATTACGATTAAGAGTACGATTAAGAGTACGATCATAAGCAGGACGCTTTCGCTTGACGCGAGAGATAAGTGATGGTATGAATGATGGTATGCAGACGATGAACCATCGCACCACGTTTGCCCTCGATGGGAAAACCGCCAAGGGCCTGAAACGGCTGGCCGCCTCCTGGAAGGTGTCGCAGGCGGAAGTCGTCCGCCGGGCGGTCGCCCGGGCGGAAGAGACCGAGTACGCGACCGCCAAGCCCGATCCGGCCGCCCTGCTCCGGGCCTTGCAGGCCAAGGGCCAGGGGCTCGATCCGGAACAAGGCCGCGCCTATCTGCGCGAGGTTCGCGAATCCCGCAAGAAGTGGCGAGCCTCGTGATCTGCCTCGACACCAACTACCTGATTCTCGGCGTCAGCCCCGGCAGCCGCGAATCCCGCGAGCTGCTGGCCTGGCACGAGGCGGGAGAGCCCCTCGTCACGCCGATGCTGGCCTGGTTCGAGTTTCTCTGCGGACCGGTCAACGCCGCGCAAATAGCCGTCATGCGGGCCTTCCTGGACAGCCTCGTGGTCTTCGACGAAGCGCACTCCGTCGAAGCCGCCCGCCTGTTCAATGCCGTGAGCCGGAAACGAAGTCTCCGGGTGGACTCCATCATCGCCGCCACCGCCACCACGGCCGGCGCGCGGCTCGCCACCAACAACCGCGCCGCCTTCGAGCCCTTCCGCGCCCACGGCCTGCAGCTGGTTTAATTCCCCTAAATACCCTTTGACTTTTCCCGGGTGTTTCTATATAAAGAAACATCGACCGTGAAAGCGAAGGAGCTGTTTGTGTGATCGCGCGACTTGAAATCAAGCTCTGCGGGCAAACCCGTCCCGGC
Source organism: Kiritimatiellia bacterium (assembly GCA_964201555.1). Classification (GTDB taxonomy): domain Bacteria; phylum Verrucomicrobiota; class Kiritimatiellia; order CAIKKV01; family CAIKKV01; genus CAIKKV01. The sequence goes on along the minus strand of CAXNFL010000021.1, from coordinate 13,642 downwards.
GAGGCGGCCGCCGGCGCGGAGGCGGGCGCCGACGCCGTGGGCGTCGTCTTCCACCCCGCCAGCCCCCGCCACCTGACGCCCGCGCAGGCCCGGGAGATCGTCCGCGCGCTTCCGGCCGGCTTTCCCGTGGTCGGTGTCTTTGTCGATGAATCGGCCGACTCCGTGGCCCTCACGGCCCTGGCCGCCGGCCTATCCATCGTCCAATTGCATGGAGACGAGCCCCTCGAAACCGTGCAGACCCTGCTCGACCGCGGCTTTCACGTCGTCAAGGCCCTCAAGACGCTGGGGCCTGCCCTGCTCCAACAGGCCGCGCAACTGCCGCCGGCGTGCGCGCTGCTGGTGGAAGCCGGCAAGGGCCCCCTGCCGGGCGGCAACGCGGCGGGCTGGGACTGGAGCGCCTCGCGGCTGCTCGGAGCGGCGAGGCCGTTCGCGCTGGCCGGAGGGCTCAACCCCGGGAACATCGCTCAGGCCATCCTCGCGGCCCGCCCCTCGGCCGTGGACCTGAGCTCGGGGGTGGAAGACTCCCCCGGACGAAAGAATCTGGAAAAAGCCCGCCTCTTAGTGGAGAATGTGCGGCGTATCTGCATCACCTGGCCGACGAGCCCCGTTTTCGGGGGCCCCCGGCCGAAAGGAAGGCCGCCATGTCCGGACAATCGCTGAACAACGTCAACATCCAGTCCATCACCCTGCTGCCCACGCCGCGCGAGATCCGCCAGCAGTTCCCGCAGACCCCCGCCACGCGGCGGACCGTCGCCCGGGCGCGCGAAACGATCGAGCGCATCCTCGACCGGGAAGACCCCCGGCTCCTGGCCATCGTGGGCCCCTGCTCCATCCACGACCTGGACGCCGCCATGGAATACGCCACCCGCCTGCAGGCGCTGGCCGAAAAGATCCAGGACAGCGTCGTCGTCGTCATGCGCGTCTACTTCGAGAAGCCCCGCACCACCGTGGGATGGAAGGGCTTCATCAACGACCCGGACATGGACGACACCTTCCGCATGGACGAGGGGCTGCGCCGGGCGCGGCGCTTCCTGCTCACCGTGGCGGAGCTGGGGCTGGGGGCGGCCGATGAAGCGCTGGACCCGATCACGCCCCAGTACCTGGGCGACCTGATCTCCTGGACCGCGATCGGCGCGCGCACGGCCGAGTCGCAGACCCACCGGGAGCTGGCCAGCGGGCTCTCCATGCCGGTCGGCTTCAAGAACAGCATGGACGGCGGCTTCACCTCCGCCATCAACGCCATCAAGGCGGCCACGCAGCCGCACCACTTCCTCGGCATCACCGAGCTGGGCCGGCCGGCCGTCTTCGGCGCCACCGGCAACCCCTACCCCCACCTGGTGCTGCGGGGCGGCCTGAAGCCCAACTATTCGGCCGACCAGGTCCAGGCCTGCGAGAAGGCCCTGAAGGCCGCCGGCCTGCCGGTCCGCATCATCATCGACTGCAGCCACGGCAACTCGAACAAGGACCCGGGCAAGCAGGCCGAGGTGCTGGCCAACGTGACGGAGCAGCTCGAGGCCGGCTCCCCGTCGATCGTCGGCATCATGCTGGAGAGCAACCTCGAGTGGGGCAGCCAGCCGATGGCCGCCGACCCCTCGCAGCTGAAATACGGCGTCTCCATCACCGACGCCTGCATCGACTGGCCGACGACCGAATCGCTGCTGCTCGAGCTCCACGCCCGCCACAGCCAGGTGATGGCCCGGAAGAAAATATCATGAGCAAGCGTCCTCTTGACTATGCCTATCCCGACGAGCGGGGCCACTTCGGCCCCTACGGCGGGCGCTATGTCGGCGAAACCCTCATGCCGGCCCTGATCGAGCTCGAGCAGGCCCGGCGCGAGGCCATGGCCGACCCCGCGTTCCTGAAAAGCTTCCGCGACATGCTGCGCCAGTACGTGGGCCGGCCCACGCCGCTCGACTTCGCGGCCCGGCTCACGGCGGACGCCGGCGGCGCGCAGGTGTACCTGAAACGGGAAGACCTCGCGCACTCCGGCGCGCACAAGATCAACAACACCGTGGGCCAGGGCCTGCTGGCGCGGCGCATGGGGAAGACGCGGCTGATCGCCGAGACGGGCGCGGGCCAGCACGGCGTGGCCACGGCCACGGTGGCCGCCCGGTTCGGCATGGCCTGCAAGATCTACATGGGCGCGGAGGACATCCAGCGCCAGGCGCCCAACGTGCTGCGCATGCGCCTCCTGGGCGCGGAGGTCTGCTCCGTGTCCAGCGGCACCGCCACGCTCAAGGACGCCATGAACGAGGCCATGCGCGCCTGGATCGGCGAGGTCCGCGACACCTTCTACGTGATCGGCACCGTGGCGGGCCCGCACCCCTACCCCCTGCTGGTGCGCGACTTCCAGCGGGTGATCGGCGACGAGGCCCGCGCCCAGTTCCTGGAGGAGACGGGCCGGCTGCCCGACCTGCTGACCGCCTGCGTGGGCGGCGGCAGCAACGCCATGGGCCTGTTCTATCCGTTCCTGAAAGACGAATCGGTCGAGATGCTGGGCGTCGAGGCGGCGGGCGACGGGCTGGACACCGAGCATCACGCGGCGACCCTGTGCAAGGGGCGCGTGGGCGTGCTGCACGGGGCCAAGTCGTACCTGCTGCAGGACGCCGACGGCCAGGTGGCCGAGGCGCACTCGGTTTCGGCCGGGCTCGACTACCCCGGCGTGGGCCCCGAGCACGCGCTGCTGAAGGACCTGGGGCGCGTGCGCTACACCGCCATCACCGACCGGCAGGCGCTCGAGGCCTTCAGGAAGCTGGCGCGGCTGGAAGGCATCATTCCGGCGCTGGAAAGCTCGCACGCGCTGGCCGCCGCCCTGCTCGAAGCCCGGCGCCGGCCCGCCTCGCAGACGATCGGCGTCTGCCTCTCGGGGCGCGGCGACAAGGATCTGGACCACGCCATGCGCAGCATGGCCCGCCTGGGGATGGAATCATGAGCGCGCCTCTGGACCGAGTCTTCACCGACCTGAAAGCCGCCGGCCGCAAGGCGCTGGTGGGCTACCTGACCGCGGGCGATCCCGACTTCGACGCGAGCCTCGCCGTCCTGGAGGCGGCGTGCAAGGCCGGGCTCGACGTGCTGGAGCTGGGTGTTCCCTTTTCAGACCCAACCTCGGACGGCCCGGTGATCCAGGCCGCGGCCCTGCGCGCGCTCAAGGGCGGCATGACCGTGAAGCGGGCGCTGGCCCTGACGCGGGAGCTGCGCCGCCGGGTGGCCACGCCGATCATCCTGTTCAGCTATTACAACCCGCTGCTGAATTACGGAATCGAGAAGCTGGGCGACGACGCCCGGGCCGCGGGAGCCGACGGCTTCCTGGTGGTGGACCTGCCGCCGGAAGAGGCGGAGGAGTTCACCCGGCCGCTGGGCGGCGGGCTTCCGCTGATCCGGCTGATCGCGCCCACCACGCCGCCCGCCCGCATGAAACGGATTACGGACGGCGCGGGCGGATTCCTTTATGCGATCACGCGCACGGGCGTGACCGGAGCGGGCGAGCTGGAGCCCGAGCGGATCCGCGGGGAGATGGAAACGATCCGCCGGGCGGCCCACGGCCTGCCGGTCTGCCTGGGCTTCGGCATCCGCACGGCCGCGGATATCCGCCTGCTGGCGCCGATGGCCGACGGGCTGGTAGTGGGAAGCGCGCTGGTGCGGCTCGTGGCGGAGCATGCGGGCAAGCCGGAGCTACCGGTCCTGGTGGCTGAGTTTGTGCGGGAGCTGTCTACGGCTCTTTCGTCCGCGTCGGGGGCATCGTAACCGCCGGCGGATGCTGCTTGATCATTCCCGCATGTTTGTCGAAGCAATCCGGGCAGACCCCGTGCGTGAAGGTGACGTCGGATTTGCGCGCCACGTATTCTTCAATCTGCTCCCAGGCTTCATGCATGATACGGACCCGCTTGCAATAGGAACAGACGGTCAGCATGCCGCGAATGACCCGCTTCTGCTGCTCATAGGCGTTCCCCACCGTCACAATGGCCGTGAGAATGACCGCCGACGTCAGCAGAAAGCCCCGGAACATGTTCGGCGTGGCCTGGAGATCCTCTCCCCAGATCAGGGCGGTCAGATTAACCGTTTCATTCAACCAGACAAAGCCGATCAACAGCAGAAACCCCATGAACTGCCAGAACGCGATGTAGGCAAAGCCTTTCGGAACAGGCCCTGACTCGCGAATTTTATTGCTCATTAACCAATCCCCCCTAACCCCCATACTTGCAAATTCTTGCTTTCTAAAAAAACGCTAGTTGAATTATGGTTTTATAACGCAACAGAGTCAACCGATTTCTTGGCGGGTTATTCTATTGACGGGCATGGGAGCATGGGCTAATTTGTATCATTTAAGGATGGAGGCGGCGAAATCATATGCGTTGTCCGCGTTGCGCATTTCTCGAGGACAAGGTTATCGACAGCCGCACCGCCCGTAACGGAGATGCGATCCGGCGGCGGCGGGAATGCGTGCAATGCGGTCATCGCTTCACCACGTATGAAGAAGTCGTCAAGCCCCGCCTGCGGGTGATCAAGCAGGATGGGAGGCACGAGGACCTGGACCGGACCAAACTTGGAAACGGGGTCAAGCGGGCGTGTGAAAAGCGGCCCGTGAGCCTGGAGCAGATCGAAACCCTGGTGGACAGCATCATCGCCGAGCTGGAAAGCGAGTTCGAGCGGGAGGTGCCCACGTCCGTCGTCGGCCGCAAGGTCATGGAAAAGCTGAAGGACCTGGACGAAGTCGCCTATGTCCGCTTCGCCTCCGTCTACCGCCAGTTCACCGATGTCGAACAGTTCCTCTCCGCCATCAAATCGCTCACGCCCAAGGAAACCAAGGATGATCTGGGAAGCAAACCCGACGACCGCTCGCGAGAACCTCGCTGAGGCCATTCTCGCGCTATGCGCCTCCGCGGGCGTGCTCGAGAACGGCGACCTGCGCCACCTGGCGGCCGGCGTGGCCTGCCGCGCCGAAGAGCTGGCCGTGCCGCCGGCCGGGCGGGGCCCGCTCTCGCGCCTGACGGCCCGGGCGCTCGGCTCGATGGGCCAGCCGCAGGCCGCCCGCCGCGTGCTCGTCATGGGCTCCGGACTGGCGCGCTCCGACCGCTGGCTGGCCGCCCGCCCCGGGCCCTCCTGGACCCTGGACCTGCCGAGGCTGCTGCGCCGCGAAAGCGATCTCCTGGAGCTGGCCCTCTTTCCCGGACTCGCCGCGATCCTGGACGCCCTGGCCGTTCTGTGGGACGCCTCTTCCGGCTCCGGCCAGCTCGGCCTGCGGGGCAGCGGCGCCGCCGCCCGGCTGATCCTGGGCCCGGCCTCCGGCCGCGACCGGCGGCTGGCCTTCCGCCGCGAGCTGCGGGAGTTCTGCGACGATCGCCTGCGCACCCTCGGCTCCGGCCGCGGCTGGAGCCGGCGGCCCGATATCCGGTTCACCGACCCCGAAACCCTGTAACGAGTCCGCCATGGATGACACCCCCGCCAACCTCGGCCAGACCCGCCGGCAGTTCCTGAAAGGACTGCTGCTGACGCCGCTGCTCCTGGCCGCCCCCCAGGCCCTGGCGGCCCGCCGGCTGAACGAGCTCAGCCTCGCCTTCCTCACCTCCTCCGTCACCCTCACCCGGCGCTCGGTCTGGGCCAACCGCCGGCCCCTGACCGCCAAGCTCAAGCCGGCCGCCTTCTTCCGCCGCATCACCGTCCACCACTCGGGCGCCCTGGTGCTGCGCGATACCGACCGCTCCAGCGTCATGGACGACCTGAACGGCGTGCTCGAAGCCCACACCCGGATCCGCTACGGGGACATCGGCTACCACTTTGCCGTCGACTACGCCGGCCGCGTCTGGGAAGGCCGCTCGCTCTCCTACGAAGGCGCCCACGTCTCCAGCGAAAACGAGGGGAACATCGGCCTCATGCTGCTGGGCAACTTCGAAAAGCAGAAGCCCAGCCAGGCGCAACTCCAAACGCTCGCCCGGGTGACCACCCTGCTGCGCCGGCACTTCGACATCCCCGCCACGCGCGTCTACGGCCACCGCGACATCGGCGCCAGCGTCTGCCCGGGCCGCTTTCTCTACCCCTACGTCGTGACCCTCCGAAACTCCAATCGAACAACCTCCATCGCGTAACCCAAGGATCCCTGCCATGATTGACGACAGCCGAATCCGGGCCGAACTGGCGCTCACCCTCGACACCACCAACCTGCCCCTGAAGGGCGAGCGCCACCAGGGCAAGGTGCGCGACAGCTACACCCAGGGCGACCGCCGCATCCTGGTGACCTCCGACCGCGTCTCGGCGTTCGACTGCGTCCTGGGCACCATCCCCTTCAAGGGGCAGGTGCTGAACCAGATCGCCACCTTCTGGTTCGACAAAACCAAGGACCTGGCCCCCAACCACGTGCTGGATGTCCCCGATCCCAATGTCATGGTCGTCAAGGAATGCCAGCAGCTGCCCCTCGAGTTCATCGTCCGGGGCTACATCACCGGCGTCACCAAAACCTCCGCCTGGTACAACTACGAGCGCGGCGTGCGCAACCTGTGCGGCAACCCGCTGCCCGAGGGCCTGCGCAAGGACCAGATCCTGGAGCGGCCCATCCTGACCCCCACGACCAAGCACGAGGAGCACGACCGCAACATCTCGCGCGAGGAGGCCATCCGCGAGGGCCTGATCGCGGGCGATCTGTTCGACGAGGCGGCCGCGCTGTGCTTCAAGCTCTTCAAGCGCGGCCAGGAGTTCGCCGCCACGCGCGGGCTGATCCTCGTGGACACCAAGTACGAGCTCGGCCTGCGCAACGGCACGCTGACGGTCTCGGACGAGATCCATACCCCCGACTCCTCGCGCTACTGGTTCACCGACACCTACGAATCCCTCTTCAAGGCCGGCAAGGACCAGCGCAAGCTGGACAAGGAATACGTGCGCGAGTGGCTCGCGGCCCAGGGGTTCCTCGGGGACGGCACGCCGCCGGCCCTGACCGAGGAGGTCCGCGTCGAGGCGGCCAAGCGCTACATCCAGGCCTACGAGCAGGTGACCGGCCTTCCCTTCACGATCACCGACGAGCCCGTGGCCCAGCGCATGGTGCGCAACCTGAAGGCCAAGGGCTACCTGGCCTAGCAGAGCGCATCCGGCCCCCGGCCAATGAGATCGGCCCGGCCGGCCTCGCGCAGCGCCTCGATCGCTTTGTCCCTGTAATCGGGAAGATGGCAGAGCAGCAGCGCCCGCTGGAGCAGCTTCTCGCGGTCCGAGCGCGCCGTGTACACGGCCTCGCCGGTCATCGGGTCGAGGCCCGAGTAAAACATCGCGGCCGAGAGGGTCAGCGGGGCCGGGTAATAATCCTGCACCTGCTCCGGCTTCACCCCGGCGCGCTTCAGCGCCACCGCCAGCTCCACCATGTCGGCCAGCGTGCAGCCCGGATGGCCGCTGATGAAATATTCCACCACCTCGAGGCGCTGCTTCGCCTTCGAGGCCGACGCGCGCAGCCGCGTCATGAACTCGCGGTAGACGGCCGCGCCGGGCTTGCCCATGCGGCGCAGGACCTTTTCCGAGACGTGCTCCGGGGCGATCTTGAGGCGGCCGCAGACGTGATGCGCGGCCAGCTCGTCCAGGTACGCATCCCCGCCGCCGTGCAGCGCCAGGTCGAAGCGGATCCCGCTGGTGACGAACACGTGCTTCACGCCCGGCACCTGCCGGGCCGCCTTCAGCAGCGCGGTGAGCGGGGCGTGGTCGTCCTTCAGGTTCGCGCACGTTTCCGGGAACAGGCACCGCCCCTGCCGGCCGCAGCCCGCTTCGCCCAGGCCGCAGCGGGTCCCCCACATGTTGGCCGAGGGGCCGCCCAGGTCGCTCACCGTGCCGTGGAAGTCGGGATCCGCCGCCAGCTTGCGCAGCGACTCCAGGAGGCCGGCACGGCTGCGCGAGCTGATGCTCCGCCCCTGGTGCATGGCGATGGCGCAGAAGCGGCACTCGCCGTAGCAGCCGCGGTGGGTGGTCACGGAGTCGCGGATCATGTCGAACGCCGGGATCCGCTTGCCCTTGTAAGCCGGGTGCGGCCGGTTGGTGAACGGCAGGCCGTAGAGCAGGTCCATCTCGGCCGTGGTGAGCGGCTCGGCCGGCGGCGTGCCCGCCACCAGGCGGCCGCCGTGGCTCTGCACCAGCACGCGGCCGCGGAAGGGATCCGTGTGGGTGTAGATCAGGCGGGTCATCTCGGCGAACGCGCGGCGGCCCTCCGGGGTCTTCGCGGAAACCGTCTCGTAATCCGGCAGCATCACGGGATCGTGCAGCTCGGCCGCGGTCTTAACCACCGTCAGCATGCCCGGCCCGCCGCCGAGAGGCCGCCCCTCGCGCGCCCGGGCAACCAGCCAGGCCAGCGCATCCTCGCCCATGCCGTAGACCAGCACATCCGCCTTGGCGTCGATCAGCAGGGAGCGGCGGACCTGGTCGGTCCAGTAATCGTAATAGGCGAACCGGCGCAGCGAGGCCTCGAGCCCGCCGAGGACCACCGGAATCCCCTTGGCCGCCTGGCGGACGCGGGAGGCGTAGACAATCGAGGCGTTCGGGGGGCGGGCTCCGGATTCACCGCCGGGGGAATACGGATCGTCCCGCCGCCGCTTGCGCATCACCGTCAGTTGGGAAAGCTGGCTGTCGACGTTGCCGGCCGTCACGCCCCAGAAGAGCTTCGGGGCGCCGAGCTTCTGGAAGTCCTCGACCGTCTCCGGCCGCGGCTGCGCGATGATGCCAACCCGGCAGCCCAGCCATTCGAGGAAGCGGCCCACGATCCCGGCGCCGAACGAGGGATGATCCACATAGGCGTCGCCGGTCACGAGGATCACGTCGCACTGGTCCCAGCCGCGGGCGGCCATCTCCTCGCGGCTCATGGGCAGCGGGCGGCCGGGCTTGGCAACGGAGGCAAAAGGCTCCCAGCGGATGGACGCGGGCTCCACGCTCACCGCGCATTTTTCCGGCGGCGTTTGGCGTCGAACTCGGGGGCCTCGTGGACGCAGGTGCCGAGCACGCGCAGGGCTTTGCCGATGAGGCGGGCGGTCTGGCGGTCCAGCTTCGCGGGCTCCGCGCCCACGTCGGGCCAGCCCGGGCGGGACAGGTCGTTGGGGGGCAATCCCACCTTTTCCCAGTTGTTGAACAGGCGGCCCCAGTCGCTCTTCAGGATTTCGCGGATGCGCCCCTGGTGAGTGGGATACCAGAACAGGTCGTGGTAGAGCACGCTGGCGATGTAGGACCAGGGAGCCAGGACGGTCTTGAGCGACCACTCGACCGGCTTCTTCAGGGGCCCCCAGTAAATCTTGTGCTGCATGCGGCTGGCGAAGGTCATCTTCTGGAAAGGCCCCACGAAGTTCCAGTTCTCCTTGGCCGCGTCCAGGTCGCCCACGATCTCGATGTCGCGCGGGTCGCCGCAGCCGAGCCCCTTCTCGTGGGCCAGTCGGACGAACTTGATGTCGCGCATCGGATCAAAGCCCATCAGCTTGGCGGCCACGGCGTCGATCGCCACCTGGTCGGAGGAAGCCAGCAGGACATTCTTCACCATCGGCATCATGCAGCGGGGCCCCGGGCCGTCGCCGGCAAAGGTGCCGTCCATCACGGCGAAGATGCCGGAGTGGATTTTCTTCTGGATCATGAGGAGGTCCACGAGGGTTTCGTGGATGACGGGATGGGTCCAGTGGCGGTGCTCGTTGAGCAGGCCGCCGAAGGCGTTCTTCATGGCGCCGGTGGTGGTGGTGAAGATGTGCGTCTTGATGGTCGGCAGGTGGATGATGTTCTCGCCGATGAACCGCTTGGGGATCATGAAGCCGTCGGGGTACACCTGGTTGAGGCACATGAACTGGTCGGCCAGGCTGCCCACGGCGTCGCGGACGTGGACCCACTCCTCGCCCTCGTAGAGATGCACGTTGCGCAGGCCGTGCGCCTGCACCACGTTGAGCTGCTTGTTCTCGCGCTCGCCGAGGTGGGCGTCGATGACCACGGTGCGGTTATGGCAGGCGTGGATGAGGGCGGGATCGTAGCCGTCGCGCTTGAGGGCGCGGATGACGCCTTCCAGCTGCCAGGGCGTGGTGGAGCTGCCGGGATAGAAGAAATGCCAGCTGATGTTGACCTTGAGGGCGGTGTCCTTGGTCTTGGGCAGCGCCTCCTGGTACCCCGCCAGATTCATCAGGCGATGGTAATCCTCCAGCACCGTGGCCGGGCTCGTCTTCAGAATGGCAACTTTGGCTTTCATTCGCTCATTATGCCTGCGTTGAAGGCCCGCTTCAATTGCAAAGTCGTGTGTCGTCGGTATGGGTACGGCGTTCCGATCAGCAACGGAATGGCGGAACGATTCTGCGCGCGGGCGACGACTGGCGCGGCGAGGTGGACTTAATGTCCCCGAAGCCGCGCCGGGTGGCGCCAGCGACCGCCAGGCCGTTGCCGAAACGCCGCAACCCGCATCAGGCAACCGGCGTCGCCTTCCGCCCGAGCTTGCGGATCAGGCGCAAGGCCGTGTCGGCCAGGATGTCCCCCGCTTCGGGAGCCAGCCGGCTGGGCGGGCCCAGGGTCGTCTCGTACCCGCTCCGCTTGAAAGCCTCCACCGTGGGCACATAGCCCACCATGCCGTTGCTGAAGCCCGCCACCAGGGCATGCGCGGGCCAGGCCTGCTCCTTGATCCGCAGCCCGTGCTCCACAAAATACTCCGCCGGGATCGCGGCCACCATCACCCCGCCCAGCCGCAACACCTGCACCTCGGCCGGCTGCGTCTTCCGCTCCCGGATCCGCGCCGCCAGCTTCGGCATGGCCCGATCATAAATCACCGGATCCACAAACCGCTGCGCGCCCCGCACCGTGCCGGCCATCTCGTCCTTCGTCAGCTTCCGGTACGGCAGCTTCACGGTCGCCACCGCCCCGTCCAGCGCCCACTTCCCCGTGAACGCCATCTTCGGAACCGCCGCCAGGGCATCGGCCGCCAGCTTGCTCCCCGCCTCCTCCGCCTCCATGTTCCACGCGCGCATCGGATTGTTGTGGTGAATATTCCCGGCCGCCCCGTTGATGAAGATCGCCACCGGCACGCCCTGCGCCTTCAGGACGCGGGAGAAGACGCCCGGATAGCCGGCGGACAGCGCCGTCGTCCCGCCCTGGTGCGTCGGATGGCAGGCGTAGTTCGCCAGCAGGCCCAGCCAGCGCCCCTTCAAATCCTTGACCCCGAACACCGCCACCTCGGGATCCATCGGCCCTTCCACGCACAGCGCGTTGGGATCGCTGAAGCTCCCGTGCGTCTTCGTCGTGCCGTCCCGCATGCGGATGCGCCGGTTGTGGGCGATCTCGAAATCGAGCACCGATCCAAAGCCCATGACGGCCCCCCGCCGGGCCTTCAGCGCGGAGCCGAACAGCTCAACACATTTCTTCACCAGCGACTCAATATACGCCTCATCCCGCGCCACCGCGCCGATGTTCGACACGGCCGGGCCGGCATGATTATGCGTGGCGACCACCATGATCCGATTGCCCGGAAAGCCGTAGCGGGCCTGGATCCGCTGGCGCAGGTCGTTCACCTGCGTCCAGCGGATGCTGAGCAGGTCGAACTGGATGAAAGCGACTCGCTCCTTACCCTGCTCCAGGATGGCGCAGCGGGCAAACAGAGGGTCCTGCACCGACTCGCTCACGATGTCCTTGAGCCAGCCGATCTTGTGCGTGCCCACCGGGGGCGTAATATCGATTTCCGCAAATCCCGCTTTCATGGTCATCCTTTCGTCGTCAATTGAATCTTCGTTGCCCGCACCTTGCGGGGCAGCTCGGCCAGCATCTGGCGGCCCGCCTCCGGATTCGCCACCCAGGTGTGGAGCAGCAGCAGCGCCGGATCGAGCGCGTTCATCAGCGGCTTCACCTGGTCGGGCTGCACCTCCACGTGGACCATCCGGCCGGCGTTCCCGTACCAGTACGCGTGCGTCTGGCTGATCCGCTTCTGCAGCCGCACGCGCGCGGCCAGCAGCTCCCCCGTCATCTGGCGCAGGGCCAGGTCGATCCACTCGGGATGCAGGGCCATGGCCTCCAGGTACCGGTCGTTGCCGAGATGGGCGGCCAGGATATCGGAGGCGGGCAGCATGGCGGGCTGGCCGACCAGGAAGTCGTCAGCGCCTGCCGCCTCGGCGCAGCGGACGTACAGCTCCTCAAACCGGCGTATCCAGGGATTCGCGGGATCGAGCCGGAAATCGGGAGGCGAGTCGAAATCGACCGCGGCGACCGGATCGAACCAGATCGTCTTCGCGTCGAAATGGGGCTGGGCGCCAAAGGACTCCAGCCAGCCCGCCATGAGCAGGAACGAGGGAACAGCCTCCCCGCCCCACCACTGGTTTTCAATCGAGGCGATCCCGGCCGGGATCACGTAATCCGGATCCAGCCACCGCGCCTCCGCGTCGCGCGGGGGGGGAACCTTGATGTTCTTTCCCGAGCCGGCCGTCATGAACAGGCAGGGGCGGTCCAGCTCCTCGCCATTCCACAAGGCCGTCAGTCGCGCTTTCGATTCATCCCAGTCGGGCTTGAATTTCATGGCTGCCAAAGTACCACGGGGGCCGCCCGCTCGTCATTGCAATTTCGCGGCCCAAATGAAGGGTCGATACCGTCGGCTTTCCTGATGGGTTTTGATTCTCAGGCTGCGCGTATCTCACCACACCTTGGCGGTTGACCGGTTCGGAGGAAAGACCGACAATGGGGGAAATCAAACAAGGAGGCTTCCATGCCCCTCATACGCGTGAGTCTCTGGACCGGAAGAACCCAGCAGCAAAAAGCCGAACTGGCCAAGGCGCTGACCGACACCATGGTCCAGGTGGCCAAGGTACCCGCGCAAGCGGTGACTATCCAGTTCGAGGAAATGCCCAAGGAAAACTGGGCCACCGGCGGGCAACTTCACTCCGTACTTTTCAAGGACAAGCCTTAAGAACCGACGCCGGGATCCTAGCGACTCCTGGTGCTTGAAAGCGCGGGGAGCGAGATCCCGGGCGCCCTGACGCTCGGTTCGGATTGTAAAATTAATTTTTATATGATGGAATACGGTCATGATTCAATCCATTGCCCGGGCTCTAAAGGCCCTTGAGATCCTCTCTGAAAATCCGAACCAGCCGAAGTTCTTGTCGGAAATCGCCGGGCGCATGGGCGTGAAGCTCGGCACCGGCGCCAACATTCTCAAAACGCTGGCCGAGCTACACTTCGTCGACCAGACGGCGGCCCGCAAGGGGTACACGCTGGGCATGATGCCCTATTTTATTTCCCGGAACGGGCCCTTCCGCAAGGATCTCATCGGCGCCGCCGAAGCCGACATGATCAAACTGGCGTCGCAGGTCGGCGAAACGGTTTTGCTGGCGGTCTTCAATAACGGCCGCCGGATTATCCTCTTTCAGACCAGCGGGGACAATGTTTTCGAGGTGCGCGAACAGTTCCTCATGCGCGAGGATATCTACCGCACCGCCACGGGCCGGCTGCTTCTGGCGCATGCGCCGGAAAAGGAGCTGCAGGCTTTCGTGGCCGGCAAGGGGCTTCCGGACAAGGAGCAGTGGCCGGAGGCCGACACGGCGAAAAAGCTGGCCGCGGCCCTGGAGAAAATCCGTCGCGACGGCATGGCCGTGACCGGCGGCAAGCTGGCGGGCATCGGCTTTCCCCTCTGCGAAAAGGGAAAAGTCGTGGCCGCGCTGGGCCTGTTCCTACAGGACTCCCGGCTCAC
>CAXNFL010000020.1:0-15699 GCA_964201555.1 Kiritimatiellia bacterium | reverse complement strand
AAAAGTGTCGCAGTTGAAGGAGCGGCTCAAGGCGCTGACGGGGCAGGATATTACGATTGAGGCTAAAAAGGGCGGTCGCGAGAAAATTGCCAAGGTGGTCATCAAGGAAGGGCACAGTCTATTTGGCCGCAAGGAATATGCCAAGGCGGCGGAACAGTACATCAAGGCGCTGAATGATTTGCCGGAAGGGGAGGAGTCGATCGGCGCCCTGGCCAATCTGATGGAGTGCGATGTTCAGTTGAAGGATGTCCGGAGCGTCAAGACCACGGTGTTGTATATGGGTGAGCGGTTCGCCGGAAACCCCTTGGCCGCGCAAGGCTTCCTGCGCGTGGGGCGGATCTATTTTGAAGCCCAGGACCGGGAGATGTACCAGTTTATTTATGAGCAGTACCTGGTTTCGTTTCCCGATCATGGTTCCGCACCCGATATCCTGTTCATGCTCGGCGAGCAGCGGTGGAAGGTTCAGGATTACGAAGGGGCCGTCGAGTATTACCGGCGGATTGCCCAGCGGTATTCGAAAACGCAGCGGTTTCTTCCTGCCGTCAATCGGATCGGCTGGGCTTACTATCTGAGCGGCAAGTTTCCCAAGGCGATTGAAGGGTTTTCCTCGTATCTGGACGAAGCCCAGGCCGGCTCCGAAAAGGCGCAGGCCAAGCTTTGCCTGGCGGATTCCTACCGTCAGCTTGGCGATTATACGAATGCCTTCTCGAATTACCAGGAATTGACGGGTTGGCTGGACAACAAGGGCGGGCCCTACAGCGTGTCGATCGAGGCCATGCGCAAGAACGAGGATGTTCACCAGCAAGCGGTGTTCTTTACCGCCCACTGCAAGACCATGATGGCGGAGCAGGGGCCGAACGGGGCGCCATCCCGCCAGGAAGCCGTGACGTTGTTCCGGAAGTTTGTGGATGAGTTCCCGGGCTCGGCGCTGGCGCCTTCCGCCCTCAGCAGCATGGGGGCCATTCTTCTCGGCGAGGGCAAGTCCGCCGACGCGACCGCCATTTTTGATGAATTGGCCCAGAAGTATCCGCAGTCGGATGCGGGACAGAATGCCAAGCTGGCCATGATTCGCAGCCTGATTGAGATTGGGCAGCCCGGCAAGGCCAAGGATGTGCTGGATGAGATGATTCGCGATTCCGGCAAATATCCCGCGGACCAGTTCCTTCGCGCCGGTTTGTTGATGCAGGAGCGCGGCTTTAATGAAATGGCTATCCTGGCCCTGCGAAAGATGGTGGAGAAATTGGATGCAGCCCCCGCCGATGAATCGCCGAACCGCAGTGACAGCGAGCAGCGGGGACTGCTTGCCTTGGGTAAGGCGCAGTCGGAGCTCAAGAAATATGGCGACGCGGTGGAGAGCCTCAAGCGACTCGTGGATAAGTATCCGCGCTCTGCTCTGTTCTTTGAAGCCCGTTTTCTGCTCGGAAACGCGTATAAGGAAGAGGGGAAATCCGACGAAGCCATGGGCATCCTGCGGGATGTTTTCCAGCGCGCCACCGACCAGCAGCTGATCACGCGGGCCACCATCGAGCTGGCCGAGCTTCAGAAGGCCATGGGCGATGCCAGCGGCGCCCTGGCCTCGTATCAGCGTATTGTGCTGTTGGGCAATAAAGATGATCCGGTTATCCGCCCGTTATTCCGAAAGGCGTTGCATCAGAGCATCGCGCTTTTCCGGGAGGCCGGGAAGTGGGAGGATGTGATTGAAAACAGCGATCGTTTTACCGCCGAATTTCCGAATGGCGAAGGCGTTTCCGATGTGCGCAAGTGGCGCTCCGAGGCGATGCTGAAACTGTCGATGGGAGGGGTCAAGTGAAAAGCCTCCTTGCGGGACTTGCAATGATGCTGCTGGCCATGGCCGGCGTGCAGGCTGCCAATCCGGTTGTGATTCTTCCGGATGGGCGCAAGATGGAAGGCACCGAGGTCCGGGTGACCCGCGAGGGGGTGGTGTATCTGACCACCCAGGCCGGTCGCATGGAATATCCCAAGGGAACCAAGGTGGTGATGGATCAGCCGGCCGACCTCGTGAAGGCGGAGGGATTGGTCCAGAAGAAACAGTTTGCCGAGGCGATCCCCGTTCTGGAAAAGCTGGCCGAGGGCCTTCGCTTTCTGGGTTGGGATATGAAAGCCCGAAAGCTGCTGGCGGAATCGTACGCCGGTCAGGGTGAATGGACGAAAGCCGTGGTGGCGTTTGAAGCGCTGATGGCCGATTTCAAGGACTCCCAGGGCGACGATGCGGTCCGGGCGGGCTACCTGCGCTCGCTGGCGGCGGCGGGGAACAAGGACAAAGTGATGCCGCTTTTGGAGGGTGCGATCAAGGGGGGGACCCGTGGCGAGGCGGCCCAAGCCCAACTGATCCGTGGCAGGACCAAGCTGGAGTCGGGTGATGTCGAAGCGGCTCTTTACGATTTTATGCGGAACGCCCGCTATTTCAAGGAGTTCAAGGAAGAGGCCGCCGAGTCGGCGTTTCGGACCGCGGAATGCCTGGAGAAATTGAATGAACGGGACAGGGCCTCTGGGTATTATCTACAGGTTGCACGGGATTTTCCGGATAGCGAGTTTGCCGTTCAGGCAAAGGCGAAGACGGCGAATCCCTAGGCGGATTGAGTGATGATCAACACGAGTGGAGTATCGAAAGGAGTCGGCAGGATGAAGAGCAAGGGGTTTCGAATGATGGCGGCGGCCTTCCTGGTCGTTTATTTGGCTTCGGGGCTTAGCGCATGGGCACAGGATGCGGCGGCTGCGCCCGCCAAGGCTCCGGCGGCGGCTGCGCCTGCCGGGGATGGAAAAATGTCGGTCGAAGAAGCGGCCGCGGCGGCGAAGGAGACGACAAGCTCCGGGTTAAACGATTTCATTCTCGTCGTCAAGAGCAGCGGTTCTCTGGGCGTGATCCTTTGGCTGGGGCTGTTGGCCACCTCGGTCGCGGGCGTATACCTGTGCATCGATTCCTATGTCAAGATTCGCGAAAGCCGGATCATGCCCCGCGAGCTGCTGGAGAAGGTTCGCGCGGCCATGGATGAGGGGGACGTGGGAAAGGCCTTGGAACACTGCCGGGCCGAACCGACCGTGCTTTCCAACATTCTGCGAGCCGGCTTCGAGAACGTCGAGGAAGGTTTTGACGTGATCCAGGAGTCGATCAACGCCGTGGCCGACCTTGAAAGCGAACGCCTTCTCCAGAAGGTTTCCTATCTGTCGGTCGTGTCCAACCTGGCGCCCATGCTAGGCCTGCTCGGAACCGTGCAGGGTATGATTTATGCCTTTGCCACACTGGCCACCCAGTCGGCCGGTTCGGCCCAGCAGGCTATGCTGGCCAACAACATTGCCCAGGCTCTTTACACGACGGCGGCCGGTCTCGTGGTGGCGGTGCCGACGGTGGCCTTCTTTTATTTCTTCCGTAATCGGGCCAACAATATCATTCTGAACATGGTCATCCTGACAAATGATCTGATCAAGACCCTGCGTAACGTTGAAGTTGTGCAGGAATAAGGAGCCGGTATGGCTAGGCGATCGACCGAAGAAGTGGGCATGAACATGACACCGATGATTGACATCGTGTTTCAGCTCATCATTTTTTTCGTGGTCACGACCGATTTGGACCGGCAGGTGTTCAATGAGGCAATCCTGCTGGCCTTTTCGCCAAATGGGCCTTCGATTGAAAAACGGGATCCCCGGACCGTGACGATTGAAGTGGACACAAAAGGGCGGATCTACATTGCCCACAGGCCTATTGACAAGGACATGCTGACCAATCTCCTTCGACAGGCCCGTCTGTCGGGAGGACAGACTACCCCGGTTCAGATCCGGGGTGATCAGAACGCCAAGCATGAGTCGGTCCGAAATGTCATGCAGTCTTGCGGCAAGGCCGGCTTGTACAGGATTTCTTTCGTGGCGACCAAGGAAAAGGCGGCGCCGCGCAAGCCGTAGGAGATTGACGTATGGCAAAAAAACGATCGCCCCGGAAGAATATGGAGTCGGGAGAAATTCCCATGACTCCGATGATTGACGTGGTCTTTCAGCTTCTGATCTATTTCATCCTGACCATCAAGCCGGTGGATGTCTCGGCTCACCTGGATGTGTTCAGCCCATCGACCAAATCGGCCCCTTCCGATCAGAAGCCGCCGGAGATGTTGAAGGTTGAGATCTATCAGGGGGCCATCCTGATGAACGGGACCGGTCTGGACATGGCCGGGTTGACCAAGATTCTGGGAAAGCTGGCGGCCATCAATCCCAAGCAGACGGTGATGATCCTCTGCTCTCTGGATTCGCGACACAACGACCTGGTGGAGGTGCTTGACGCCTGCGCCAAGGTTGGCCTGACAAATTTGTCCGTGGGAAGCATGCAATAGCGGGGTACCGTCGATGGATTGGCGAGTAAGACGAATTATTGACAATCTCTGGGGCCCCACCGGCACGTTTATCATTCACGCCCTGGTGATTGCGGCGCTGATGTCCTGGGTCACGATCAGCAAACCGCCCAAGGATACGGGGGTTGAGGCCATTATGGTCCAGACAACTCCACCCGAGCAGTTGGAGGAGTTGAAGAGGGATCTCCAGAAACTCGAGGATTTACCCCAAGTGGTCGAAGCGGTGGCCCCCCCGACGGTCAGCATCGACCAGGAACCCCCTGCGGTGGATGCCGTAGGCGCCGCCAACGATTCGGTGGATCTCTCTGACTTGAATATGCTCGAATCCGCATCGCCGGTGGTGTTCAAGGGGCTCTGGGTTGGACGAAGCACGGGCGGGCGCGGTGATGCGCTTGGAAAATACAGCGGAGGAATGGGCGAGAGGACCGAGCTCGCCGTTCAGAAAGCCCTGCGCTGGTTGAAGGATCATCAGTATCCGGATGGCTCCTGGGGGCCGCATTACCGGGTCAGCATGACCGGCTTGGCCCTGTTATCGATGCTGGCGCATGGGGAGACAACCGCGTCGAAAGAATATGGCGATTCGATCCGCCGGGGTCTTCGGTATCTGCTGAAGACGCAGAAGGACGGCATGTTCCGCGCAGGAGGGCCTGCGTACGGCACTATGCATCCCACGCAGATTGCTGTCTACGAGCATGCCATCGGCACCTACGCCATCAGTGAAGCTTATGGCTTGACCAGCATTCCGTATCTCCGCATTGCGATGGAGGATGCCGTTCAGGTGATCATCGATGGCCAGCATGAAGGCGGAAGCTGGGATTACGATTATAAGAAGGGACCCGAAGCGAATCTTGATGTTTCCTTGGCGGGCTGGCACATTCAGGCTCTTGAGGCCGCAATCAACGCTGGCGCTGAAAACAAGGGGATCAAGTCCACCATTGAAACCGGCATCCGCGGCATAACGGTGCTGGCGGACAATGCTTCCGGAATGTTCCGGTACAGCACCCGGCTTAAAACGGAGGGACCCAACCTCCCCATGACGGGCGTCGGCGTGCTTTGCATGCAATTGACTGGCCACGCGGGCGATTCTGAGGCCCGGGCGGGCATCAAGGCCCTTGGCAATCTTAATTTCCGCTGGAGCAAGACCGATCCCAGCCTGCCTAATCAGGATCTGAGGCAGGTCAATACGTGGCCCTTGTATGCCTGGTACTATATTACGCAGGCCCGTTTCCAGCAAGGCGGCAAGGATTGGATCCTCTGGAATAAGCAGTTCGCGCCGACCTTGTGCAGCATGCAGAATCCGGATGGCAGTTGGGGCCCGGCGCCGGCCTCCCAGGAAGCCGCTTTCGGCCCCGTCTATTGCACGGCGCTGAGCACCTTGATGCTGGAAGTGTATTACCGCATCTTGCCCACCTATGCGCCCATCGAGGTGGAGAAGCCGAAGGCGGATGATCAGGAAAAGTCCGATGATATCGTGATCAAGTTCGGCTAGCCGCCTAGTCGGAATCCTGAAGGCGCAGCTTTTTGAAGAAGGCCTGGAGCTCCGCCTTGCATTCCGCCGCCAGCACCCCCTGCGTCACATGAACCCGGTGATTCAGTGTCGGGCAGTCCACAATGGAAAAAACAGAAACGGCGCCGCCCCGCTTGGGATCCGGCACGGCGAACACGAGCTCGGGAATCCGCGCCAGCACGATGGCGCCGGCGCACATGGGGCAGGGCTCTTTTGTCACATAAATCGTGCACCCCGTCAGCCGCCAGTCCGAAAGCGCGGCGGCGGCCTGGGTAATGGCCAGGATTTCCGCGTGCGCGGTCGGGTCCCGCAGTTGCTCGACCTGGTTGTGCGCACGCCCCAGGATCCGGCCTTCCTTGACAATCACCGCCCCGCAAGGAACCTCGCCGGCTTCGGCCGCCGCCTCCGCTTCGCGAAGCGCCATCGTCATGTAGCGCGTGTGCAACAGGAGCTCGCTTTCAGGATCGTTCATCGCGGCATACTAACCGCCTCGCCGCCCCGATGCAACTGGGATCCGTTCCGCGATTTCGACGCTCTAAGCTTGATTGCCGGGCCGATCCCGTTTAAAGTGTCCCGCAGTGCTCTCACAGCGCGCGAACCGGTTCCGGGTTCGCCCCGGTGCCTGGGGCTTGGAGGCCGGGCCGCCGACGAAATCCCGCCAGGACCGGAAGGTAGCAACGGCAAGCCGGTTGACCAGGTGCTTTGAGTATCCTGGGCATCGGGTCGAATCCGGAACAAGAACGGGGTTCCCATGGCATACGAAGTATTGGCGCGCAAGTGGCGCCCGCAGCAGTTTGACGAGGTCGTGGGACAGGAGCATGTCACGCGGACCTTGAAGAATGCGATCGCCGCCGGCCGCGTGGCCCATGCCTACTTGTTCGTGGGGCCCCGCGGCATCGGCAAAACGTCGTTGTCCCGCATCCTGGCCAAGGCTCTCAACTGCGAAAAGGGCCGGTCCGCCACGCCTTGCGGCGTCTGCGGAAATTGCCGCGAAATCGCCGCGGGCACCTGCCTCGATGTGATCGAGTTCGACGCCGCCTCCCATACGCAGGTCGACAAGGTCAGGGAAATCATCATCGACAATGTCCGCTATGCGCCTTCCCGGTGCCGGACCAAGGTCTACATCGTCGACGAAGTGCACATGCTGTCGCCCGGTTCCTTCAACGCGCTTCTTAAAACGCTCGAAGAGCCGCCGCCCTATGTTCAATTTATTTTCGCCACCACCGAGTCGCACAAGGTGCCGGCCACCATCATCTCCCGGTGCCAGCGGTTTGATCTTCGCCGCATTTCGTCGCGCGATATCGTCTCCCATCTGGCCCAGATCGCCAAGGCCGAGAAGGTGGAGATCACGCGCGACGCCCTGCTGGCCATTGCCCGCGGCGCCGAGGGCGGCATGCGCGATGCGGAGTCCGCCCTGGACCAGCTGATTGCGTTCCGCGGCGCGTCGATTGCCGAGGACGATGTGCTCTCCGTGTTCGGGCTCATCTCCCGCAAAGGCCTGGAGGATTTGGTGGGGGCCATTTTGGAAGGCAACCTGTCCGGCTTGATCCGGCAGATCGACGCCATGGATCAGGCCGGCAAGGACATGCAGCGGGTCGTGGTGGAATTGCTTGAGTATTTCCGGAATCTGCTGGTGGTCGCCTGCGCGCCGGATGCCGCCACCGCCCTGGACATCCTGGACGACCAGGCCGAAACGCTTCGGTCTTTGGCCGGCAAGACTTCCGCCGACAATCTGTTGCGCATCGCGGACCTGCTGGTCCAGAGCGAGAACCGGATCCGCTACGCGCTATCCCGCAAAACCCTCCTCGAAACCGCCTTGATCCGCTGCTCCCGGGCCGCGGCCACGGTTTCCATCGACGATTTGCTGGTCCAGATGCATGCGCTCAAGGAGATGCTGGCGGCCGGGGCAGGGGGCGTTGCCGCCGCCGTTCCCCCCGCGGCCCGGGCCAAGCCGGCTCCCGCTTTTCAGATGCTGGCCGAAGCCGCCCCGCTGGCCGTGGAAGCCGGGGATGACCTGAAACGGCTTCAGGAGAACTGGGCGACGGTGTTGAACGAGGCGTCGCGGCGCGCCACGGCTGTCAAAACCCTTTTGTTGCACGGACGCCCCATCGGGGCGGACGGCCGGCAGGTCACGGTCGCCTTCGATCCCGCTTTTGCGGAACAGATGAAAAAGGTTGCCGGGACGCCGCACTATCTGAACGCGCTGCGGCTGGGCCTGCATGAAGTGCTGCGTCGCACCGTGGCGGTCGAGTTCACGATTGTTTCCGAACCGGATGCGAGTCCCGCCCGGGGTCTGGCGGCTGCCGTGGTTTCCGCAGTTTCCGTGCCTGAGCCCGCGCCGGTCGCAGTGCCCTCGTCGGCCACGCCGGCGGCGGAGGCGACGGAGCCGGAGGCGGCGCCTGATCTGGTTTCGCGCCGCGATCTGGTTGAAAATCCGCTGGTCCAGACGGCGCTTCGTGTTTTCAAGGGCCGCATCATCGAAATTCAGCAGGGCCGGGCGGAAGCCGGCTCATAAGGACGGGAGAGCGATATGGCGAATCTGATGAAGTTGATGAAGCAGGCCGCTACGATGCAGAAAGACATCGAGCGGATTCAGAAGGAAATCGGGGAGAAAGAGGTTGAGTTCTCCTCCGGAGGCGGCATGGTGACCGCCAAGGCCCGCGGGGACGGCACCCTCGTCTCGCTCAAGATCGACCCCAAGATTATCGATCCGAACGATGCCGAGATGCTGGAGGACAGCGTGAAGGCCGCCGTGGACGGGGCCTTGACCGCCGCGCGCGAGATGATGGCCAAGGAGATGGCCAAGGTGACGTCCGGCTTCAATGTGCCCGGCCTTGGCGGGTTGGGATGAAAGCGTCGGAGCATCTCGAGCGGCTGAGCGCGCAGCTGGGCCGCCTGCCCGGGGTGGGGCGGCGGACGGCCGAGCGCATGGCGCTGCGCCTGGCCCGGGACCCGCGGGGGCTGCTGGCCGATCTGGATGCGGCGCTTCGCGCCGTGGCCGAGGAGGTGCGGTGCTGTTCACGGTGCGGCAGCATCACGACGCTCCAGGAAGATCCGTGCACGCTTTGTTCGGACCCGAAGAGGGACGGCACGCTGCTGTGCGTCGTGGAAGATCCCAGCGATATCCTTCTGATCGAAAAGAGCGGGGGATTCAACGGGCGATACCATGCGCTGCTGGGGCGTTTATCGCCGGCCGGCAATACGGGTGTCGGGGATTTGCGCCTCGAGGAGCTGATTCGCCGGGTGACGGCGGAAAAGTTTCGCGAAGTGCTGCTGGCGCTGAATACGGATGTGGAGAGCGAAGCGACCTGCGGCTATATCCGTGAATGCCTCCAGGGGCTTCCCGTCCGGGTCACCCGCCTGGCGGCCGGCTTGCCGGCGGGCAGCGGGGTCATGTATACGGACAGCGTGACGCTGTCCAGGGCGATCCGGGGACGTCAGGAATTATGACAGGTTCAGGGGGCAAGATACCGTAACATGGACGCGACATTCCAGGAGAGGCTGGCGGCGATCCGCCGGCGAATGGCGGACGCTTGCGCACGGTCGGGCCGGCAGCCCGACTGCGTCAAGCTGTTGCCCGTCACGAAGACCTTCGGCCCCGACGCGGTGAGCGAGGCGGCGGCCGCCGGCCTGACCGTTTTCGGGGAGAACAAGGTCCAGGAGGCCCTGGCCAAAATTCCTTTATGCCCGTCGTTCCTTCAATGGCACCTGATCGGCCACTTGCAGAGCAACAAGGTCCGCTTGGCGGCCCGGCTCTTTTCGGTGATTCATTCGGTCGACTCCATCGAGCTCCTTGAAAAACTCGATTCCGCGGCGGCCGAGGAAGGCCGGCGGCTGGACATCCTACTGCAGGTCAATGTGTCCGGGGAAGCGAGCAAGTATGGCCTGGCGCCGGCCGCCGCACGGGCCGCCGCAATCCGGGCCAATGCGTTGCCGAACCTCGTTCTGACAGGGCTGATGACCATACCGCCCGCCGAATCCGACTCCGAAAAGACGCGCCCCCACTTCCGCCGGCTGCGCGACTTGCGCGAGGCGATTCAGCAGGAAACCGGTACGCCGCTTCCCGAGTTGTCCATGGGCATGTCGTACGACTTTGAAACGGCCATCGAGGAAGGCGCCACCTGGATCCGCGTCGGATCGGCCCTCTTCGGGACCCGCACCCGGGAGGCGGCCTCATGACGATCAACCGCAAGCGGGGGCACGACGATTTTGAGGATCTCGATGCCGAGGTGGAAAAGCAGGACAGCCATCCGATCCGGTCCTTTCTGGCGTTTCTGTTCTTCCTCGCCGTCGCCCTCCTGATTTTCATCATGCTGGCGGTCCGGACGGGAGGGTTCAGGGAAATCGTATCGGTCAAGAACGAGGAGTGGTTTCAGACGCGCCTCGCCATCCGCGATAGCCGGATTGCTTTTCCCTATGATTTGGTGCTGACCGACGTGACCGTTCCGGCCAAACCCGGCGCCGATAAGGCGGGGCTGATTATTCCCGAGGTGAGGGTGGGGTGGCGGCCGTTCCGGGGGCTGAGCGTCCGGCTGGAAAAGCCCTCCGTGACGTTGATAGAATCAGAGTCGGGCGCCTATGTGCCGGCTGAACTGGAGCAACTGGGCGCGATCAGCAATGCAGCCGGGATCGTCGAGTGGCTGCGCCCGCTTAACCGGCGTGCCACGTTTTATATTCGGGACGGCTTACTAACCGTCATGGATCCGGAGTCCAAGCCGATCCGCCGGATGGAGGCTATCCAGATGTCGGTTCTGCCCATTGAGCTGCCGGGCCGGCCCTCCGTGCATTACCGGCTGAAGGCGGGGCCCATGACCTCGCCGGCTGGCCGCTTCGACGCCCTGGCGCAGGAATGGCTTTCGATGGAGGGGATTGGCGTCGTGGGGATCTCGTGCGAGGGGGATGCGGGAGGCGCTCCGGAGGGGCGCCATTACTGGAAAGGAACTCAGCCATGATGGATCGAACGCGAGCCCGGGAGTTGGTTTCCCGGTTTGGCAGGCAGAAGATCCTGGTTCTGGGCGATCTCATGCTCGACCGGTTTATCCGGGGCAGCGCCGAGCGCCTGTCGCCCGAAGCGCCGGTGCCGGTGGTGCTGGTCACCCAGGACAGCGACATGCCCGGCGGGGCGGCGAATGTGGCCATGAACGTGCGGTCGCTCGGAGGCGACGCGGTGGTTGCCGGGATTGTTGGACGTGATAAGACGGGCGACGACCTGATTCACGTGCTTGACCAGGCGGGCATTTCCACCCAGGGGGTCATTCGGGTCAAGGGGATCACCACCACTGAAAAAACGCGAATTCTGGCGGATCGCCAGCAGGTGGTGCGGGTGGACCGGGAACACAATATGAAGTTCGATGCCGGGGTGCTGGCGTCGTTTTCCGCCAAGGTGGCCCGGGCCATGAAGGGCTGCACCGGCGCGGTGATCGAGGATTACGGTAAGGGCGCGGTCAAGCAGCCGGCCATCGACGCCGTGTTGCGGGCCGCGCACCGGATGAAGGTGCCGGTGGGTTATGATCCCAAGGACGACCGGAGCATCCGGGTGCGCGGGATCACCATGGCCACGCCGAACTGCAAGGAGGCCCATGTCTGCGCGGGCCTGGCCCCGCGGGCGCACGTGGGCGCCCCCCTGAAAGACCGGATTTTGCGGGAAGCGGCCAAGCGGCTGATGGAGAAGTGGCGCCCGGAGGCGCTGGTGGTCACGCTGGGTTCGCAAGGCATGTACCTGGTCACCCCGGGCCAGCCGCCGGTGCAGATTCCAACCCGGGCGCGCGAGGTGTTTGATGTCAGCGGCGCGGGCGATACGGTGATTGCCACGTGCCTGCTGGCTCTGGCGGCCGGCGCCACCATGCATGAGGCGGCGGTGCTGGGGAATTATGCGGCCGGTGTGGTGGTGGGCAAGCTGGGAACCGCCACCTGTACGCCTGAGGAATTGCTGGAAAATCTTGATCGCGACCAGTCGGGTGCGGCATGAAGGTGGCGGGCGTCATTCCGGCGCGCTGGGCCTCGTCCCGGCTGCCCGGCAAAAGCCTGGTTTCCATTTGCGGAAAACCGCTGGTGCAGCGGGTATGGGAGCGCGCGTCCCAGGCGAAGCGGCTCACCTCGCTGGTGGTCGCCACCGACGACGAGCGCATTGCTTCGGCCGTGCGCGGGTTTGGCGGAAGGGCCGTCATGACCCGGCCCGATCATCCCACCGGAACCGATCGCGTGGCCGAGGCGGTCCAGGGAACGGACGCCGGGGTCGTGATCAATATCCAGGGGGACGAGCCTCTGATTGATCCGGGACTGATCGACGAGCTGGCCGGCAGTTTCATCGAACCGGGCTGGGACATGGCCACGGCGGCTTGCCCCATCACCGACCCGCGAGAGGAGGCGGCGCCCTCGGTGGTCAAAGTGGTCTGGGACGCCAGGGGGGGCGCCCTCTATTTTTCCCGGCTGCCGATTCCGTTTGTGCGAGATGAGGGCGACACCGTCCGGCGTTGGCGGCACATCGGGATCTATGCGTACCGGGTCGATTTCCTTTACCGCCTGCTTGCCACTTCGCCCTGCGAGCTGGAGCGGGTGGAGAAGCTTGAGCAATTGCGGGCTCTTTACATGGGTGGCCGGATCAAGGTGATCCAGGCCGCGGCGGCCGGCATCGGCGTGGACACGCCGGAGGATGTGGCCGTGGCGGAAGAGGCTGTCCGGCGGGCGGAAGCCCGGGGAGGCGGGTGATATGCGTCATATCGTGAAGGCGGGAGAGGTGGAGTTCGGAGCCGGCAAGCCGCTGGCCCTGATTGCCGGGCCGTGCGTCATTTCCAACCGGGAGGACTGCCTCGAGCTGGCCGCCGAGTTGGTCGGCCTGGCGAGGCGGAAGGGCATTCCTTTCATTTTCAAAGCCTCGTTCGACAAGGCGAACCGGTCGTCGTTGAAATCGTTCCGGGGGCCGGGGCGGACTGAAGGGCTGGCGATCCTGCGCGAGGTGCGCGAGACGTTCAAGGTGCCGGTGCTGACGGACGTGCATGAGAGGGACGACGTGCGCGCGGCGGCGGCGGTGGTCGACATCCTGCAGATTCCCGCCTTTTTATGCCGCCAGACGGACCTGATCCTGGAGGCGGCCGAGTCGGGGCGAACGGTTAACATCAAGAAGGGGCAGTTCCTGGCGCCCTGGGACATGAAGACTGTTCTGCAAAAGGCGGCCAGCACGGGGAATCAGAACTTGTGTGTCACCGAGCGGGGTGCCACATTCGGCTATAACAACCTGGTGGCCGATATGCGAAGCCTGCTGATCATGCGGGAGTTCGGCTATCCGGTTATTTTTGACGCCACGCATAGCGTGCAGAGGCCCGGCGGGGAGAAGGATCACTCGGGCGGCGATGGCCAGTGGGCGCCGGCCCTGGCTCGCGCGGCGGTCGCCACGGGCTGCGATGCCGTGTTTCTGGAAACGTACCTGGCGCCGGAAAAGGCGCTGTCGGATCGGGAAAATTCGGTTCCGTTTTCGCGGCTGGAATCGCTCTGGGATGAGCTGAGGCGGATCGATGAAATTGTGGACTGACAAATGGGGTGCTCGGTTCCTGGCGACGGGACTTCTGCTGGCGGCTCTGGCGGGAGGAGCGGCTGCCGCTCCTCCGTTGCCCGAACTGGCGCCTCCGGGTTCGGGGCCCGTCGAGATTCAGAAGGTCCGGTTTCCGGATTACAATCCCGATGGCAGCATCAAGAGCGAGATGTTCGGAGACAAGGCGCTTGTCGAGGGTAACATCATTACGATCAGCAACTTGCGCGTGGAGATGTACGAGCAGGGGCGGCTGGTGACCTCCTTCTGGGCCGAAACCTGCCGGTATGACAAAGCGGCGGGGACGCTGGAGTCGGATTCGCCCGTCCGGGTGATCCGGTCGGGCCTGATCATCACCGGGGACGGGATGGATTGGAAAAAGAGCGAATCCGTGGTGGTGCTCCGGCGCAATGTGCGGGTGCTGACCATTGGCGGGGCCGGGTGGTTCAAGGTGGAGAAGAGGAAATGAAAAGAGAGACGATCGGATTCGCCGTCGCAATGACGGCGGTATGGCTGGCGGGTTCCGTGCGGGCGGCGGAGCCGGTGGCGGATGCGACGGCGGAAGCGCCCAAGCAAACGGAGATTACGGCGGCCCATTTGTCCTTTGATTACGAGAAAATGCAGGCGTTTTTCGAGGAGCGCGTGGTCGTCCTCGATCCCTCCATGAAGCTCGAATCGGACAAATTGTGGGTGCTGATGGACCAGAAGAGCCAGCAAATCTCGACCGCCAAGGCGGTTGGCAACGTCAAAATTACCGAAAAGGACCGTGTTGCCACGGGCGATCAAGCTGAGTATAATGCTCGCGAAGGGAAACTTGTCCTGACGGGGAACGCCATGGTTCAACGCGGTAAGGAAGTGCTTCGCGGAACAAAAATCACGTTCTGGCGGGGCGACAACCGGATCGAATGCGAACGGCCCATGATGATTCTTTTCCCCGAGAAGGGACAATCTCTTCAGGGAATGATTCAATAGCGAAAGGGGCTATGGAAGAGGGAGCCTTGATGACGGCCAGGAACATGGTCAAGGTCTACAACCGCCGGCGGGTTGTGGATGGGGTGACCATTACCGTCAACAAGGGCGAAGTGGTGGGGCTGCTGGGGCCTAACGGGGCGGGCAAGACCACGACCTTCTACATGGTCGTCGGGTTAATCCGGGCCGATGGCGGTTCCGTGTTGTTCCGGGGTGTCGACATCACGCGTCTGCCGATGTACAAGCGTGCCCGGACCGGGATGGGGTATTTGTCGCAGGAGCCGTCCGTGTTCCGCCGGCTGACGGTTGAGCAAAACGTGCTGGCTATCCTGGAGACGCTGAAGCTGACGAAGCGGGAGCGGCTGAAGCGGCTGGACCATCTGCTGGACCAGTTGGGGATCGCAGGCGTGGCGAAGCAGCCGGCCTACACGTTAAGCGGCGGTGAGCGGCGGCGGTTGGAGATCACCCGCGCGCTGGTGACGAATCCGTCGATGATTCTACTCGATGAGCCGTTCAGCGGCGTGGATCCGCTGGCGGTGTATGATGTCCAGAAGATCATCACCGATCTGCGGGCTCAGGGGCTGGGCATCCTGATTACGGACCACAACGTCCGGGAGACGCTCTCCATCGTGGACCGGGCGTACCTGATCTGCGAGGGCAAGGTGCTGCGGGAGGGAACAGGGGCTTTCCTGATCAATGATCCGGTAAGCCGGGACATGTATTTGGGACCGCGTTTCAGTATGTAACGACAGGAGGATAGTCATGCACGTTGAAATTACAGGCCGGCATGTGGATGTGACCGATGCGATCAAGGAATACGCCCGGCGGAAGATCCAGAAGATCGCCGACGAGTTCCGTTCGGTTGAAAGCGTTCATGTCATTCTGGACATCCAGAAGATCAACCATCTCGCCGAAGTCGTGGTGCAGGGCAAGCATCACATGCATTTGGATGCCCGTGAATCGTCTCCCGACATGTATGCCTCGATCGATCTGGTGTCCGACAAGATTTTGAAACAGCTCCGCAAGAATCACGACAAAATCGTGACGACCCACCAGGCCGGTCCGAAGCTCGGAGAGCTGGAAGCCGATCGCGCGGAAGCGGAGTAAGGACAGGCCATGTTGCAAACCGGTCGAAATGCCTTAACGGTCGAAGAGTTCCTGGTGGCGGGGCGTTCGAAGCTTTCCCTGGAACTGGCGGCGGGTTCGGCGGGGCTCAAGAAGATGATTCCTGAAGCCTCGCTGAACCGGCTCGGCCTGGCCCTGACCGGTTTCTTCACTTATTTTGCGCATCGGAGGGTGCAGATTCTAGGGAATGCCGAGCTGGCCTACCTGGCGTCCCT